>CALPVO020000017.1 GCA_943327025.2 Janthinobacterium lividum | reverse complement strand
CAAAGGCGGGGCGGCCAAGGCCCGCAAACAGGTCTCGGCGTTATCAAGCATGTAATCAGGGTCGGTACGGCCGGCCTCGAGCGTCTCCATGTAGTACTCGACGCTCACCATGGCATCGGCGAGGCGGTCGAGCCGCTCTGCAGAAAGCGACGTGGGTTCCAGCAACACGCCATGCACTTCTACGGCCAATGCCGCCACCACATCCCGGGCACGCTCACGGTCGAGCATCCAGAGGGCGGAACCAATACCCCGCGCCAACTCATCCACGGCGGCGGCGGGCACCGCCACCTGCTGCGCCACGGCACCGGCTACCGCTTCCTTGATACGCGCCAGGTTGACGATGCACTCGCGCAGCACAGCGGATTGCACGCGATGTTGCTCGGCATCATGCCCATCATGGCGGGCATCGCCCTCCTCATCCTCGAGGCCAGGGGTTACCAGACTGACGAGTGCCTCATCGAGCCCATCCTCAACGCTGATGAGGGTGGCGGCCACTTCCACGAGCAAACGATCGCTGGGCGCCAGACGGCCAGCGACCATGTCCTCGAGTCGAGCAACCTCGGCCCGCACCCGCGCACGCAACGCACCCAAGTCGAGGACGCCGAGCGTGTCGCTGATTTTGCGCAGCAACTCTACCTGCGGCACGAGTTCAGCCGTGTCCTGCGCGCCCTTGCGAACGAAGATATCCAGCACGTCTTTGACGCGCGTGAGATCTTCGCGGATGGCGGCACCCACTGTGCGCATCAATGCTACCGAGGGCGCCGCCAGATGCTCGCGTTCACGTTCGATGGCTGCGGACACCGGCAACAATTCCTGAAGCCGGAAGGAAGTTCGCACCGCCTCCACGCGCACACCAGCCGTCGAGGTATTGGCTACGTAATAAAGAAGATTGTTGAGCAGTTCCAGATTCGGTGCCGCGGCGTAATGGGCCTCGCCCTCTTCATACAAGCGCTTGAGCTCGCGGTCCGCTTGGCCCAGTAGACGCTTAGGCGTGGCACTCGCCTCAAGACCTCCTTCACGGAGCGCTTCGATGACTGCGCCGACCACCCACCAGAACTGAAACACGGGCTGCAGTACGGAGACTTGCTCCAAACGTTCTGCCACTTCGGCAAGCACCTCAAGGTTCTGTTGCGGGTGTTCACCGCGAATCCAGCCCAGCAAGCCGACTTGGAAGCGCGTGCGCAGTCGACGGGCCCATTGCTGCGCGTCGAGTGGCGTCTCGCCAGGCACCACTACCTGAGGCTTAGGCTGGCGATCGGAAGACAAATTCAGCACCAGCAAGGTGCCTTCGGAAAGCAGAGGGCTGCCGCGTACCGCCCGCAAATCATTGAGCAGCGGCAGCAGTACCAGGGTTAGATCGCGGCCGCCGGCCAGCACGCGCTCGACGTAGGCCGGCAATTGCACCAGCGAACGCATGAGCGATTCAAGGCCATCGCCATGTGGACGACTACCCGGCGGACAAGAAACCAGAAAACGGGCGGTGTGCTCCATTTCCTCAGCCAGCAGCGCCGCGCCATACACCTCGACTACCCGCAGTACGCCACAGACCTCGTGCAGCAGTTCGCTGCAACGTTCCAGAGCGCCGGGTGTTCCGGGCTGTTCTGCATGCGCCTCCAAAGATTGACGGGCTGCGCCAAGCGAGACGCCAATCTCGCGAGCGACCACATCAACCGCCTGGGTGGCCACCTCGCTCATGCGCGCCGTTCAGTGCCAGCCGTCGAGCCCGCGAGACGGAAGCCCGACACACTGTCGCGCAACTGCGTAGCGAGTTCGGCGAGCTTGCCGATGGACTGGGAAGTGGCAGTGGTGCCGTCGGCGGTCTGCGTGGAAATTTCACGCAGAACCTGCATGGTGCGGGAAATGGCGCTAGCCGCAGCGGCCTGCTGACGAGCCGTGGCGGAAATATTCTGCACGAGGCTGGCAATCTGGTTGGAGACCTGCTCGATCTCCTCCAGCGCTGCACCAGCATTTTCCGCCAGAAGGGCACCGCCCACGACGTCGGTGGTACTGCGCTCCATGGAGACCACTGCCTCGTTGGTGTCTGCCTGAATGGCGCGCACCAATACTTCAATCTGCCGAGTGGCGGTGGCCGCACGTTCCGCAAGGCGCTGCACTTCGTCTGCCACCACAGCAAACCCACGGCCAGCCTCACCGGCGCTCATCGCTTGGATGGAAGCGTTCAGCGCCAGGATGTTGGTCTGCTCAGCAATGTCGTTGATCAGTTCGACGATATTGCCAATTTCCTGCGAACTCTCGCCGAGCCGCTTGATGCGCTTGCTGGTTTCCTGAATGGTGTCGCGGATGGTGTTCATACCATCAATGGTGCGACGCACTGCCTCGCCACCCTTGTGGGCGACACCCACCGCATGACGAGCCACGTCGGCGCAGCGTTCGGCGTTCCCGGACACCTCCTCGACGGACGCGGCCATTTGCGCGACAGACTCGGTCGCACCAGAGACCTGACGCGTTTGGGCCACCGTGGCCTTCGCGAGATGGCCAGCGGCCGCCTGCGTACTGCGCGCCGCACTATCGAGCGCTACTGCCGTGGTGTTGATGGTACCTACGAGCCCACGCAAGGCCTCGATGGCGTAATTGATGGAATCCGCGATGGCGCCCGTGATGTCTTCCGTCACGGTGGCTTGCACGGTGAGGTCGCCATCGGCAAGGCTGGTGAGTTCATCCAGCAAGCGCAGGATAGCCTCCTGATTACGCTGGTTCTGCGCCGTCGCCTGCTCAGTGGCGCGACGCAGGTTCGCCGAGGAGTAATACACCCATAGCAAGGCCAACAACACGAGCGCGGCGCCACCTAGCAGGCCAACCGCCAACCAAGCCGGCGGCAAATTCACCCACAACTGGAAACCCAGCGTATCCACCACCAGCACCGTGCCCGCGCCAACGGCCAGTGCCAGCGCCAGGCCCATCAGCAGGGGCAGGCGCTTCAGCCCGCTCATCGTTTCCATGAAACCATCCGGGAGTTGTATTGAGGCATGCCGACTACCTTGCCGCCGCCAGAAATGCGGGAGATTCAACCAAGCGACGCAGGCCGAAGACAGGCCAAGCTTCGCCCCCGCGGCGAAACACGCCAGCGAGATAATGTTCACAGCGCACTAGCGTGGGCGGTGGCACGGGCTCGAACGTGCTTTCCGGGAAGCGCCGGAATCCCAGCACCTCATCGACCAGCAATCCGACCGGCACTTCGCGGTGTTGCACCACCAACACGCGCGACTGCCGGTGCACGGCGGTGACGCCACTGCCCAAGAACTGCCGCAGGTCGATGATGGGCAATAACTGACCACGAACGTTGTGCAGCCCGCGCACCCAAGGGCGGGCACCAGGCACGCGTGTCAAGTGCGCAGGAACAGCGAGCACCTCACGGGTCTCTTCGCGTGCGGCCAGAAACGTCTCCGTACCCAAGCGGAACGCAACGCCTACCCACTCATCGGTGACCTCAGTGGCGCCAGTCGGCGCCTCAGCGGTCAGTGCGCGCGCTTCGAGAGCCAGCAGCAGCTCGAATGGTTGGTCACGCAATTCACGCAGCGGGGAGGGGTTCAGCGACATGCTACTGTGAGTTTCCGCTTCAATGAGCCAGTACGGACTGCGCTTTCGCCACCAACGCCTGGGGCGTGACCGGCTTGACGAGGTAGTCCACTGCGCCTTGGCGCATGCCCCAGATACGGTCGGTGTCCTGATCCTTGCTGGTCACCATGACCACTGGAATGGCAGCCGTCTCCGGGTCCTTGGCCAGCTGGCGGGTAGCCTGAAAGCCGTTCACACCCGGCATGACGATATCCATGAAGATGAGATCGGGTTTCATCGACTTGGCCAAACGAAAACCTTCGGCTCCATCAGCCGCAGCAGCAGTCTGGTAGCCGTGTTGTTCCAGCGCACGCCGAATGACAAACACCTCGGTGGGGGAATCGTCGATGACTAGGATGAGCGGCATGGCGTTGAAGTCTCCGATCAACCCTGGGGAAGGGCGGGTTCCAAAGCCTGAGTATCGAGATGACCGAGCGCCAATGGCGTCGGCGCAGTGGACAGTGCCACATGCTGCTCAATGGCGGACAGCAATTCATCACGCGTAAACGGCTTGGTGAGGTAATGCTCGCTGCCAACGATGCGGCCACGCGCACGATCGAAGAGGCCATCCTTCGACGACAGCATGATGACGGGAATGGTACGGAAGGCCTTGCTCCGCTTGATGAGAGAGCAGGCCTGGTAGCCATCGAGCCGCGGCATCATGATGTCCACGAAGATGATGTCGGGCCGGTGGTCGGCAACCTTCGACAGAGCATCGAAACCATCGACCGCCGTAAACACTTCACAGCCCTCGCGAGCCAGCAGCGTTTCCGCCGTACGCCGGATGGTCTTGCTGTCGTCGATGACCAGCACCTTCAGGCCAGCTAACCGGGCGGCCCGTTCCGTTTCCGTCTGGAGTTCCATGAGTTCCTCGATTCTCCCGGATTTTCAGCAAACAGGCACGCCGCAATGGCAAGCCCTGCGCACCCAGGAACGCGTACCGACATGGTACCTGCCAACCGGGGGGTACAGCAGGTGTAAACTGGACCGACACACGACTGTGCGAGGTCCGTCACAGTCTGTCCCCTGCCGGAAGCCTTAGCCCATGCCTGTGTCCACTCCTGCCCCCAGTCGTCCGCTCCGCGTTGGTGTGGTGATGGACCCCATTGCCGCCATCAATCCCAAGAAAGACAGCACCCTCGCCATGCTGTTGGCAGCGCAGGCGCGCGGTTGGGAAACGCACACTTTGGAACTGAGCGATCTGTGGCTACGGGATGGCACCGCCTGGGGCCGGGCCCGCCCCGTCACCGTGCGCCAGGATCTCTACGACTGGTTCACTCACGGGGATGCTGTGGCCCAGCCTCTGGGCAGCTTCGACGTGTTGTTGATGCGCAAAGACCCGCCGTTCGACACGGAATACATCTACGCCACGTACATTCTGGAACGGGCTGAAGCAGCGGGCTGTCTGGTGGTGAACCGACCGCAAGGCCTGCGGGATATGAACGAGAAGGTGTTTACCGCTTGGTTCCCGGAGTGCTGCGCGCCGACGCTCATCACCCGCTCCATGCCAGATATGCACGCCTTCCTCGCCGAGCATGGCAAGGCGGTCTGCAAGCCGCTCGACGGCATGGGTGGGCGTGGCATCTTCGTCCTCGACACGGGTGACAAGAACGCGTCTTCCGTGTTCGAAACCCTCACCGGCTATGGCCAGCAGTACGCCATCATTCAGCGTTATTTGCCGGAAATCGTCACCGGTGGCGACTCTCGCGTCATCCTCGTGGACGGAGTACCGGTGCCCTATGCGCTGGCCCGTATTCCTGCTGCCACCGACAACCGCGGCAACCTCGCGGCAGGGGCCAAAGGCGTAGGACGCCCGCTGACTGACCGGGACCGTTGGCTCTGCGCGCAAATTGGTCCCACCCTTCGTGAGCGAGGCATGCTGTTTGTCGGGCTCGACGTCATCGGTGGTTATGTCACCGAAATCAACGTCACCAGCCCCACTGGTATCCGCGAACTGGACTCCCAATTCGACCTCGATATCGCTGGCCTGCTCATGGATGCCATCGCCGCACGTCGCCCCACCTAATACGGGCACGACGGACAAATAATACGGGCATGACGGACGAACTCTCCCCAGCCACGGCGGAACGCGACATCGGCGCTTTACGCGAGGGTGTCGCTCCGGTCCGTGACCGGTTGAACACCACCCTGTTCCTCGCCGCCGCCGTCCATCTGCTGGTCTTGTTGGGCGTTACCTTCAGCCGTTCAGCGCCAGATAGCCCGAGCGCATCCGGTCTGGAGGTTGTCCTACTCCCCGCAGCTGTGGACGACCGCCGGCCCAACCCGGACGCCCGCTACCTTGCGCAGGCGAACCAGCGAGGTAGCGGCCTCGACCGCCCGGAGGATTCGGTGGAATCCGGGCTTCCAGCGCTGGAAGGCAGTGCTGCGGCCACCAACACCATCGGCGAGCAAGCCGAGGTTTCCCGCCGCCAACGGCGAGCCCCAGCGTTCTTGGTGGCGAATGACGCCGACGCCATGCGCAACGCTGACCGGCTCAATGTCACCCCACCCACCACGACAGCCAGCGTTGCCGGTACCGGCCCGTTATGGAATACGTCATTGGGCCAAAACCCACGCCTTGGCGGCCCCCAGCGCGAACTCGCGGTCCGCGCAGACACCCGCGAATCGGGGTTGGCGGTCTACCTCGACCGCTGGCGTCATCATGTGGAAGACGTGGGAAGCACCCATTACCCGCTCGGCGCCATCCGTCGCGGCCGGTTGAGCGGAAACCCGGTGCTGGAAGTGCAAATACTGGCCGACGGAACGCTGGGCGAAGTGCTCCTGCAGCGTTCCAGCGGCGTTCCGGAATTGGACCGGGCCGCACTCGGCATCCTGCGCCTCGCCGCCCCGTTCGAAGCATTTTCAGGTGAATTGCGCGCCAATCACGACGCAATCCGACTCTCCTACGGGTGGGAATTCAGTAGCGGCCGACTGCAAGATACCAACGTTCACTGAACGGGCTTCCGCAAGACGGTGCGTTTCAATCTTGTGGAGTGCTGCGCAGCAGCCGATACTTTCCTTATGCCCCAGAAGCGTCAACGTCCTGTCCACGTCACCCGGCTCCGCGGCCGTCGCGCGAGCGACCGCTTGGACCCGACTACCACCTACCTAGGCAACCAGTTGCTGGTGGCCATGCCGAGCCTGAAAGACAGCCAATTTGCCGGCACCGTCACGCTGCTGTGCGAGCACAGCGAGCGCGGTGCGCTGGGAATCATCCTGAACCAGCCGCTGAAGATGACTCTGGCAGAACTGCTCGACCATTTGAAACTGCCCCCCGCGCCGCCGGGGGCACTCGAGCAGCCCGTGCTGCGCGGCGGCCCCGTACAAACGGACCGCGGCTTCGTGCTGCACCGTCCTCTGCGCGATTTCGAGTCGACCCTCCGCATCTCGGAAACCCTGCATGTCACCACCTCACGCGATGTGCTGGTGGCTATGTCCGCGGGGGAAGGGCCCTCTCAGGCCGTCGTGGCGCTCGGCTATGCGGGGTGGGAAGCCGGGCAACTCGAGGCAGAAATTCGTGAAAACGCCTGGCTGACCACCCCCGTCGACGATCGCCTGGTGTTCGACATTCCCTTCACCGAACGTTGGCACGCTGCCGCCCGCCTGCTCGGCATCGAGCTTTCTCGCCTCGCCCCGACGGCGGGGCGCGCCTAGGCGCCCGGGTGTCAGTCTCGCCACAGGTCATCATGGCGCTGGACTTCGGCCTGCGCCGGCTCGGTGTGGCCAATGGCGATACGCTTACCCGCACGGCACGGCCCTTGGCCAGCGTGGCCGTCAGCCAAGGGGCCCCCGACTGGAAGGCTCTGGACCGCTTGGTCGCAGACTGGTCACCCGCCCGGTTCGTGGTCGGTATTCCCTATAATGCCGCCGGCCTCGACGGCCCCCTGACCCCGCTCGTGCGCGAGTTCGCCGGTGCCGTCGAACGTCGGTACGCTCGCCCAGTGGAGCTGCTGGACGAGCACCTTACCTCGAAAGAAGCCGAGGACCGCCTCCGCCAACGCCGCGCCAGCGGCGAACGCCAACGGCGTGTCCGGCATGAAGACATCGACCCGGTAGCAGCCGCCGTGCTGCTGGAACAATGGCTGGCACGCGCCAGCTGAGGACCCCTGGATGCAATTCACCCAGTTCAACGCCCGCGGCCACCTACGCCACCTACTCACGCTCGAAGGGCTGCCCGCCCCTCTGCTGACGCAGTTGCTGGACCGTGCCGAAGACTTCCTGCGCCCAGCCGGCAGCCTGCCGGCGCGTAGCGCCGCACTCAGCGGCATCACGGTCGGCAACCTGTTCACCGAACCCTCGACGCGTACCCGCGCTTCGTTTGAGTTGGCCGGCAAACGCTTGGGTGCCGACGTCATCAACCTCGAAATCCAGTTGTCTTCGCGCGTGAAGGGCGAAACGATGCTGGATACCATCTACACGCTGCAGGCCATGGGCGTCGACTTGTTCGTCATTCGTGATGCAGAGGCAGGCGTACACGAATACGTTGCTGGCCATGTCGACGACCACGTGAGCATTCTGTCGGCTGGCGAAGCACACCTATCGCACCCAACGCAGGGTTTGTTGGACGCGCTCGCCATCCGTCGCCACTGTGGCGGGTTTGCCGGCAAGACGGTCACCATCGTCGGTGACTTGCGCCATTCGCGGGTAGCGCGCTCCGCCTACCACGCCCTCACCACGCTCGGCATCGGCGAACTGCGCTTGTGCGGCCCCGCACAACTGTTGCCACCGGTGGGCGAGTTTCACCGGGCGCGTCGCTGCACTACATTGGAAGAAGGCTTGGCCGGTGCCGATGCCGTCATGATGCTGCGCATCCAGCGCGAGCGCATGGCAGAAGCGGAGATGCCGGAAGTGGCCGACTATCACGCGCAATGGGGCCTCACCCCTGCTCGGCTGGGGCTGGCTAACCGCGACTGCGTGGTGCTGCACCCGGGCCCCATGAATCGCGGTGTGGAGATCGATTCCACCGTGGCGGATGGCCCGCAAAGCGTCATCCAGCGTCAGGTCACTTATGGTGTAGCCGTGCGCATGGCCATACTGGAGCATGTTGCGAATGGGAGGCTGGCGCATGGCTGAGCAGCAAGCGGTAACGCCGCCGGGCAACAAGCCCCACCGCGGTACCATTTTCGTGGAAGACGCGAAGGTGCTGGCCCATACCGCCTGGGAAGGCGACCAGTACATCTTGCGGCTAGAGTCGCCGAAGTGCGCGGCGCATGCCGTGCCCGGCAGCTTCGTGCACCTGACGTGCGACCCCTCTTTGCCGATGCGGCGCCCGCTCTCGCTCATGCGCGTGGACGCGACAGCCGGCTGGATCGAGATTCTCTACAAGGTGCACGGCGTAGGTCTCGCCAAACTTGCTGAAGCCAAGCCCGGCGCCATGCTCAGCAGCCTTGGCCCCATCGGCAAGGGGTTCACGCCCAACGCCGAACGCCCCCGCGCGTTGCTCATTGGTGGTGGCGTCGGCATTCCGCCCATGGTTTATCTGGCCGAAGCGCTCGTCGCAGGGCAGCGCGCCGGCCTGGCGTGGAAGCCCCTAGTGCTCATGGGTTCGGAAATTCCCTTCCCGTTCCGTGCGCGCCCCTCCACCGTCGTGGTTCCGGGCATTCCGGCAGGTACCATCGCCGCCATGCCCTTGCTGGAAGAATGGGGCGTACCGAGCCGCCTCGCCACACTGGCGGGTTACGCGGGTTGCTATGCGGGCTATGTCACGGATTTGGCGAGCGAATGGCTGGCCTCCTTGACGCCGGAGCAACTGCAGGAAGTAGAGATCTTCTCCTGCGGCCCGACGCCCATGCTAAAGGCCGTCGCCAAGGTAGCGCAGCGTTTCGGCGTGCCATGCCAAGTATCACTGGAGGAGTACATGGCCTGCGCCGTCGGCGGTTGTGCCGGGTGCGCCGTGCGCGTCGAAACACCAAACGGCCCGGCCATGAAACGAGTTTGCGTGGACGGCCCGGTGTTTGAAGCCAGCAGCGTGTTTCCTCCGGCGGCTTGAGGGCAACACTTTGGCTTGATGGCCGTGGTCAATGGCTTGGCCTGCCGGCGCTCTGGCCGCAGGCCTGCCGCTGCGCGCTGAGTTAACCGAAGTTGATGCGGGCCTCGAGGTCGCTCCGCGAGTCCGCGTGAGCCAGCGCCTCTTCCATCGTCACTCGCCCGCTGCGCACCAGCATCATCAGGGCGGCATCGAAGGACTGCATTCCCGGCTCCGTGGAGCTGCGCAGGCCCTCCTTCATGCCAACCACATCCCCTTTCTTGATGAGCTCCTGAATATGGGGAGTGTTGAGCATGACCTCTACCGCCGCTACCCGACGACCCTCCTGGCTACGCACCAAGCGCTGCGCAAGGATGGCGCGGAGGTACTGGGAAAGATCCAGAAAGACTTGCGCATGCTGGTCACGAGGGAAAAGATTGACGATGCGCTCAACCGCCTCGGCCGAGTTATTGGCATGCAGCGTGCTGATGCAAAGATGACCAGTACCCGCCAGAGCGATGGCACTCTCCATCGTCTCGCGGTCACGAATCTCGCCTATCAGCACCACGTCTGGCGCGGCGCGCATAGCGCCACGCAAAGCACGCCCGAAAGACTTCGTGTCCAGCCCGACTTCGCGCTGATTGACGATGCTCTTCTTGTTGGTGTGCAGGAACTCGATCGGGTCTTCGATGGTAAGAATGTGATCCGGCGCGGTCTCGTTGCGGTGGTTCACCATGGCGGCAAGTGTTGTGCTCTTGCCAGAACCTGCGGCGCCCACCATCAATACCAGCCCGCGTTTGTGCTGCACCAATTCACCGAGAATGGCAGGGAGCCCAAGCGTCTCCAATCGCGGAATTTCAGCGGTAATGTAGCGCAACACGATAGCCGGGTAGCCGCGCTGGTGAAACAAGGCCACGCGAAAGCGGCCCAGCCCCGGCTCTGAAATCGCAAAATCGATCTCTAACTCACGCTCGAAATAGGCCACTTGGTCAGCCGTCATGAGGCCATATGCGGCTTGCCGCACCATCTCCGGCGTGAGCACCTGCCGATTGACAGGGAACAGCTGCCCTTCGATTTTCACCTTCACTGGCGCATAGGAAGTGAAAAAGAGGTCCGAGGCATGGCGCTCGACCATCAACTCGAATAGCGGACGGGTATTCAGCCGGGTGGCGGCCGACTCTGGCACCATGTCCGACATCAGAGCACCCGACCGGCTTCGCTGTCCTCGGCGAGATGCAAACTCGTGGACTGCTCGTGCGCAAGGTGGTCTTCGCGCCGGCTCTCGAGTTTCACCTTGAGGCGCAACTCGTTCTTGCTATCGGCATTACGTAGCGCGTCTTCATAGGAAATTGCGCCGGACTCATAGAGCGCATAAAGCGCCTGGTCGAAGGTCTGCATGCCCATCCGCGTGGAACGGGACATCACTTCCTTGATCTGCGCCACATCGCCCTTGAAGATAAGGTCGGAGATAAGCGGTGAATTCAGCATGATTTCCATGGCCGCGACGCGCCCGGCACCGCCCTCACGCGCCACTAGGCGCTGCGAGATGAGCGCACGAACATTGAGCGAGAGGTCCATGAGCAAGTGCTCGCGACGTTCTTCCGGGAAAAAATTGATGATGCGATCTAGCGCCTGATTGGAACTGTTCGCGTGCAACGTCGCGAGCACCAAGTGCCCCGTTTCCGCAAACTGAATGGCGTATTCCATCGTCTCGCGGTCGCGAATTTCCCCGATCAGGATGACATCGGGCGCCTGGCGCAGCGTGTTCTTCAGCGCCGCCTGCCAACTATCCGTATCCACCCCGACTTCGCGGTGCGTCACGACGCAATTGCGATGTGGGTGCACGAACTCTACCGGGTCTTCAATGGTGACAATGTGTCCGCGTGAGTTGGCGTTGCGGTAGTCGAGCATGGCCGCCAGCGTCGTGCTCTTGCCGCTACCGGTACCACCCACCAGGATGCACAGGCCACGCTTGGACATGACTACATCTTTGAGGATAGGGGGAAGCTTCAGTTCCTCAAGCGTCGGAATCTTGGCGTTGATGGTACGGATGACGCAGCCGGTATGGGTCTGCTGGATAAACGCACTGACGCGGAAGCGACCGATACCCGGCGGAGCGATGGCGAAGTTGCATTCTTTGCTGGAATCGAAATCCCGGGTTTGCCGGTCATTCATGATGGAGCGGACGAGCGCCGCGCTCTGCTCGGGGGTCAGCCCCTTCTCGGTCTGAGGACGAATCTCGCCATCGACCTTGATGGCCGGGGGAAAACCGTTGGTGATAAAGAGGTCACTGCCCTTCAGCGACACCATGCGCCGCAACAGGTCCTGCATCAACTTGATGGACTGATCACGATCCACTTAGATGCTTTCCTTGTTCTGCGCCTTGAATCGCGCCTCTTCCTTGCTGACGACGCCGCGCTCCACCATGCCCTGCAGGCATTGGTCGAGCGTCTGCATGCCATGGGCCTGACCTGTCTGGATGCTGCTGTACATCTGGGCAATCTTGCCTTCGCGGATGAGATTACGGATGGCCGGAATACCGATCATGATTTCGTGGGCAGCAATGCGGCCGCCGCCAATGCGCTTGAGCAGGGCTTGGGAAATAACCCCGCGCAAGCTTTCCGAGAGCATGGAACGGACAATTTCCTTTTCCTGTGCCGGGAATACGTCGACGATGCGGTCGACCGTCTTGGCCGCGCTGGAGGTATGCACGGTACCAAACACCAAATGGCCCGTCTCGGCCGCCGTGAGTGCGAGACGAATGGTCTCGAGGTCACGCATTTCGCCCACGAGGATGACGTCTGGGTCCTCGCGGAGGGCTGAACGCAAGGCCTCGGCGAACCCGAGCGTGTCGCGATGTACTTCTCGCTGGTTGATGAGGCTGCGACGACTCTCATGGACGAATTCGATAGGGTCCTCGATGGTGAGGATATGGTTCGCACGGTTGTCGTTGATGTGGTTGATCATCGCCGCCAAAGTGGTGGACTTGCCTGAACCAGTCGGGCCCGTGACGACCACGAGGCCGCGCGGGAGCATACACAGGTCCTTGAAAATCTTGGGCGCATTGATTTCATCGAGCGATTTGACGACGGAAGGAATGGCGCGAAACACGGCGCCGGCGCCACGGTTCTGGTTGAAGGCGTTGACGCGGAAGCGCGACAGGCGCGGAATTTCGAAGGAGAAGTCGGTTTCGTAGAACTCCTCAAACGCCTTGCGCTGCTTGTCGTTCATGATGTCGTACACAAGGGCGTGAACGTCCTTGTGGGCCAAAGCTGGCATATTGATGCGCTTGATGTCGCCATCGACGCGAATCATGGGCGGCATGCCAGCGGACAAGTGCAAATCCGAGGCGCCGCTCTTGACGGCGAAAGCGAGGAGTTGTGCGATATCAACGGCCATGGCGGACCTCTGTAAACCTGCATGGAGTATAGTCCCGACCCCCGGGGCGAACTATGTTAACTAGGCCGCAAAATCCACCTCCTGTCCGCGACCAAGCGCTGGCCACCGTCAGTGCCGTGAGTGATGCCGCACAGCGCGCCGGCCGGCCGGCGACCAGCATCACCCTCATCGCGGTCTCCAAGTTCCAGCCTGTGTCTGCCATCCGTGAAGCCCATACCGCGGGGCTCAGGCATTTCGGCGAGAACTACGTTCAAGAAGGGGTTGCCAAAGTTCAGGCACTGACAGACCTGCCCCTGACATGGCATTTCATCGGCGCGTTGCAGACCAACAAGACCCGCGCCGTTGCCACGAACTTTGCGTGGGTGCATACCGTCGACCGTCTCCAAATCGCGGAGCGTCTATCGGCGCAACGCCCCGCCGACTTGCCACCCCTGCAGGTCTGCCTGCAGGTAATGCTGGTCCCGGAACCGGGCAAGGCGGGGTTGGCCCCCGTGGACGTGCCGGCGCTGGCTGCAGCCGTTGCTGCACTTCCCGGCCTGCATCTGCGTGGGCTCATGTGCATCCCGCCGGCAACGGCCGATGTGTCCACCCAACGAGAGCATTTCCGGGCGCTCGCCAACTTGCTCGCCGAATTGCAGTCGGCGGGACTCGCGGTGGACACCCTCTCAATGGGGATGAGCGGCGATTACGAAGCGGCTATCCTTGAAGGCGCCACGCATGTCCGTATCGGCACCGCCATCTTCGGCGCGCGCCCCCCATCTACCGAAGTCGCAGGCCCCGCATGACTCCTTCCGCAACGCCCACCCCACCGCTACCCGGCGTCGCCTTCATCGGCGGTGGCCAGATGGCTCGCGCCCTCATTGCGGGTCTGTGTGCGGCCGGCCAGCCGGCCACCACCTTGGCGGTAGCAGATATTTCGGCCGAGGCGCGGCAAGCACTGGAACGCGATTTCCCCGGCATCTACACCACGGCGGAGCCGACGGTAGCCGCCGCACGCGCCGGCCTCTGGGTACTCGCGGTGAAGCCGCAGCAAATGGAGGCCGTCAGTCGGTCTCTTCAAGAACTCGCGACCAACCACCGCCCCACGGTGCTCTCGGTCGCCGCGGGCACCACGCTGGCCCAGTTGCAAGAGTGGCTAGGCGCCGCCGTGCCCGTAGTGCGTACCATGCCCAACCGTCCCGCCTTCGTCGGCGCCGGCATCACGGGTCTCTACGCCAGCATCAGCGTCGGTTTCGAGGCGCGCAACCACGCTGCCGCGCTTATGCGGGCGGCCGGCGACATCGTCTGGGTCACGGAGGAGCGCCTGCTCGACGCCGTCACCGCCGTCTCTGGCAGTGGCCCGGCCTATTTCTTTCTACTCATCGAGGCCCTGGCCGCAGCCGGCGAAGCCATTGGCTTACCGGCTGCGACTGCCCGGGAATTGGCTGTCACCACCGCCTATGGCGCTGGCAAGATGGCCCGCGATACCGGCGTCCCGCCGTCGGAACTGCGCGAGCAAGTCACCTCCAAAGGCGGCACTACTGCCGCCGCCCTCGCCGTCTTTGAAGCGGGCGGCTTCCGGCAACTGGTGGGCACGGCCGTGGCTGCCGCCGATTTACGCGCCAAGGAGCTGGCGGGTCCTGCGACTACACCCACCAGCAGCACACCCGCCTGAACCTGTCGCCGGCCCGTATTTCCCTCGGAGTTTCCCATGCGCGAACTGATCTTTATCATCGATAGCCTCAGCGGCCTTCTCGTAGGCGCGTTTCTGCTGCGACTGCTGCTGCAATGGGCCCGCGTAGACTTTCGCAACCCGCTAGCGCGTGCCGT
>CALPVO020000016.1 GCA_943327025.2 Janthinobacterium lividum | reverse complement strand
GCGCGAGCGGGATGATTTCCTGTAGCAGGCCTGACTGGCGTCCCTTAGGCGGGTTGGTTTGACGGTGCAGCGAACGTCGCAGGAGTTCGTGTGAGCCTAGTGCCGCCAGCGCCATGGCCAGTAGGACGGTTGCTGGTGCAAGCCACGGGACGACTTGGCCTGCCGCTACAGCGCCGATGACGATGGCTAGGGCGTAACAGAAATCGGCCCGCAGGATGTCGTGGGCGCGGCGTAGCGCCAGCAGGGTCTGCCGCAGAAATTCGCGGCGCAGAGAGCACAGTGCCACGAGCAGGCTGCCCCAGAAGACTGACGGGACCTCGAAGGGATGGGTCGTTTCGGGTTCAAATCCACCACTTGTTGCCACTGCGAGGTAAGCGCTATAAAGCAAGCCGATAAAAATGGCCGCCGTTCCGCCAAATCGCAGCAGTCGCTGTTGTACTTCCAGCAAGCCGCCAATGAGGGTGGCTCGCCTCGTTGCTGGCAAGCTCGGTAGCCGGGTGGAGAGCGGCGGGACGAGGAACGCGGTTTGCAAGGACACCAGTAGTGCTACGGTATTCATCGCCAGCACATAGTGGGCGTAGGGTTGTACGCCAGCGCTGCGGAGCAACAGCAGCCCGATGAAGAAATTGGCCGCCGACAATAGCCCTTGCGCTACGACCGCGCTGCCGACATGGGAAACGAAGTGACCTGGGGCCAGCAGCTCCCGTAGGTTCATGAGGCGACACGCCGCGTGCGTATCCACGCGGCGTTTTGGCCGGGCCTGCAACGGAGCATGAGCTTCCATAGGGCGAAGCGCGGCGCACTGGCGAGATCAAGGAGGCCTCGGCGGCCGGTACCACTCAACTGCCAACCACGGGCCACGTGTAGGCCAAGGGCGGCGCTGGCGAGCGCTACCGCAAACAGAAATGCTACCGGAACAGGTGAGGCCGGAAGGACCAATAGTCCGGCGTAACTGACTGAAAACAACAATGCCACCGCAAGGCCGATGGTCGCTAACGGCGGCACCAGCAGGTCTAGCCCGAGATCCCAACGTAGAGCACGGGTGTTCGCTGGAAAGGGCGCGAGCAGTACGGGGCTGAATGCTTGCGGCAGTGAACTGCGTCCTTGCTCCCAGCGGTTGCGCTGGCTGGCCACGCCGGTGGCATCGGTATCCATGCTCGACAACACCTCCGCTTCATCAATGTACTCCACCCGAATACCTGCAAGACCGAGGCGCAGGCCATATTCAATGTCTTCCGCAAGGCCGTGCGCTGCGTAAGTTACCGTTCGCAGCACCTCATGGCTGACACACCAGCCGTTACCGCGAATTCCACAGGACAGCCCAAGTTTTTCGCGGCCTCGCGAACGCACTCGATGAAAGGCGCTATAGGCGATAGTCATCAGCCGATGCCGTGGGCTGCTATCGGGGTTCAGGACGCCGTGAAATACTTGGGCAGCCATGGCGCCTGCTGCTATTCGTTCGGCGAATACCCGGAGCAGGTTTCGGGAGGCCTGTGAGTCGGCGTCCACGACAACGGCGACATCGGCGAAGTGCTGGGCGAGGCTGACACTGAAACCACGAACCAATGCATAGCCTTTGCCGCGTAGTGCAAGATTGTTCCGCTCGAGTACCAGCGCTCCCGCCCGTCGTGCACATTCGGCTGTACGGTCGCTGCAGTTGTCCGCCACTACGATGACCCGAAACTGCTCGCGCGGCCAGTCGAGCCCGAGCAGGTTGTGAATTACCCCGGCAATTCCTGCCTCCTCATCATGGGCAGGTACGATGATATCGAAACGCAGTTCGGAACCTGCGCCAGCAGCTGGCTGCGGCGCTTCTTGCGCGCGAGAAGAAAGCGTTAGCCAAAGCAGATAGCCAGCTGCGAATACCGAGGGCACTGCCAGTAACGCCATGGCCAGGTACAGGGTCCACTGCAGCCAGATTGCAGGGTCGGCAGCTACCAGGTTCATGCGCGTGCTCCTGCGTATTCCTGATGATGCAGTCCCGCCAGCATGGAGAGCTTGCCCATGTTTGCCGCAGCGCGAAACAGCCAGCGGGCCGCCAAATGCCGGCCACCAAGGACAGTGATTGGGGCTAGCGCTGCCGCCAACAACATCTGCAGTAGAGCGCGAGTAAAAAACACGGTCGAGCTGCTTGTGGTGCTGGGGCCATAGCGGCCGTGCAAAAAGTGTCTGGCGTAGTCCTGTCCGCCGCGCAGCGCGCGCATCCACAGCCAACTAAAGCTCAGCCGAGAAGGGTCCACCGGCTCCTCGACCTGCGCCTCGTCGCACCACACCAGGCGTGCGTTAGCGAGCCGTAGGCGGTTGAGCAGGTCCCCGTCTTCACCTCCCGTCAGGCCTAGCGCCGGGTCGAAGGGGCCGTGCTGATGGCGCAGTAGCTGCCTGCTCAACAAGACGTTGCCAAACCGCAGGCGATTGGCTGGCACCACCGTGCCAGTAGGCATGCGCGCCCACTCGTGGAAGCGCCCGCGCTGCACCCATCGTGGCGTTAGTGGGGGTAGCTTGGGTATGACCGGTCCCAGAACTCCATCGGCTGTATAACCCTGTGCGCAGTTCAGCAGGAGGGCGAGCCATTGTGGCGGCACCCGTTCGTCGTCATCCACGAAGGCCACCCAGTTGCCGCGCGCCAATTCAACGCTGCGGTTGCGGGTCAGGGAGATGTTTTGTTGTGGCTGCAGCGCATAGACCAGGTCGTAGGGCGTGCCGCAGTCTTGGCGAGCAGCAACCGCTCGTCTGGCGCTTTCTGCGGAGTCGTTGTCGACTACTACGACCTCATCGGGCAGGCGTTGCTGCTGGCGAAGATCGTCGAGCAGTCGCGCCAACTGATGCGGTCGCTTGAATGTTGCGATGCAGACGCTTACCCGTTCTTTGGGAAAAAGCATTGATGCAGTTGAGGACTTCATTGAGATACCACTGGGAGGGGGCCATGGACAGCAAGGAATTCGCGTTGAACACGTTGCCGGGCAAGGGTAAAGGTGGCGACTGAGAGGAACACGAAGTCCACGCTTGTGACGTTGAACCAGTGGCTTTCGGAGAAGTTGGTCAATGCTTGCTGTAGCCATAGCGTGAGACACAGCAGCCCTTGTGCCCAATCCTGGGCACTACAGCGGACCCCTTCGCGTACGTGCGTGATGAGATAGCCACAGAGCAGTAGCAGGCCACAGGCACCGAGGTCATTAGTGACTTCTAGATACCCGTTGTGCGAAGAGCCGGGGTAAAAACCGTCCAATTGCTTCACGAATATCGCCGATTCAGTTCCTGCCCCGCGGTTCGGCTCCCAATACGCGCCGTAGCCGCTGCCGAACACCGGGCGTCGCGCTATATGGTCCCGAACGAGGTCCCAGATGGCGGTGCGGCCCGTCAGGGAGCCGTCTTTGCCGGCCAGCAGCGCGACTGGTGCGGAGAACACGCTCAAACCGGGCATGGAGCCGACTGACCCCACGCCTAACAACAGGGTTAGCGCTAGCGCCGGACGCGTGATCCAGAGCAGCCGGCTACGACTAGCGCCTACCTTCGGGAGGAACAGTACGAGAACGCTGCAGGTGCACAGCGTTGCGAGCAGCGAGGTGGTACTCCGCGATAGGAGAACGCAGAGAAAAGCCACACCGAAGCCAACCCAACTCCGCAAACCCGGCGCCTCTCGCGTGACCCCTGCGTGGCACCACAGCAGACAGCCGGTGGCAGCCAAGCCACCGAGTGCATTTTTATGGCTGGTCAGTCCTCGCCAGGCGCCGACGAGTTCCGGTGATAATTCGCGATGGATGGCGTATTCCGGCCAGCCGATGCCGAAACCGAGGCAGGCCAGCAAAAAGCTGGTAATCAGCGGACGTAGCACCGCTTGCAGGCGTCGTTCGTGCCAACCAGTGCACACGAAAGCGAACAAGCAAGCCGTCAGCGTCACGACACGTACCAAGCGTCTAGTGGTGAGCCCGGGGTCGATGGACCAGCCAAGGCTGAGCGCGGCCAACAGCAACATGCCGATGAACCAAGGGTTCAGATTGGCCAGTACGCGTTGTGCCAAACCTACGCGCCAAAGTATCAGGGCGCTGCTGATTCCAAGCACCAGCATCCAAAGCAAGTGAGTCAGCGGGTTGCCGTTGCCCTCAACGCTACTGCTCGAGCCAACGGGTACTGCCAAGCGAGCGTAGTCCAATCCCTCCGGAAGAATCATGAGTAACACGAGCAGCGAGAGCCCCGTGCCCGCCAACGGAGCCCATCTGCCGTCTGCTCGCCATACGGTCTGCTGCATCTGGTTGTCTCAGAAATGGTTGATGACAGCCCCCATGACCCGCGAACGGGTAGGGGCTAGGCGTCGGAGCGCGGTTCGTAGGTCGCTGTAGCGCGTATGCCCGCTGCGTGTCGCCAACAAGGTCCTGCCGGCCACGTTGGCGATGGCGGCCCCGTCGGGCCACTTGGCGAGCGCCGGTGTGTCGATGACGACAATGTGGTACTCGTCGCGCCATCCAGACATCGCTGCCGCAAAATTGGGATGGCTCAACAAGTCCAGTGGGCGCGTCGGCCGATCGCCGGCTGTCATCACCGAGAGATTGGGCAGACAACCTGGAGTATGCAGCAGCGGGCGTTCGCCAAACATCAGTAACTGCGTTAGTCCTTGTCGGTTCGGAAGATCGAACAACTGATGTTGGCTAGGTCGTCGCAGATCGGCGTCTACGAGAAGGGTCGAATGTCCCGCCTCGGCGAAAGCGATGGCGAGTTCCGCGGCCAAAGTGGAACGCCCTTCAGCCGAACTAGCACTCACGATAGCCACAAGATCCGCACGTTTCGGAGTCTCGCGTCGCAGAAGAATCTCCGTACGCAGGGCGCGGAGGCTCTCACTACGCTCGTGGTGGTTTGCGTGAACCGGTAGTAGTGCGACTGCAGTACTCATGCGCCCATCCACAATGGGGTTCCGGCGAGTTCACCGAGTACCGGTACGCCATGATCGCGTTCCAAGTCGAAGGCGGTACGTACCCGCCGAGAGGCCAATTCAACCACCAAGGGAACCAGCAAGGCCAAGCCTAAAGAGACGACCACACCAAGAGCGGCGAGCCGCCATCGCGCACCACCCAGTGGCTCTACCGGTGGTGCGGCAGGACTGGCCATCTCAACGTTTTTTCGGTCAGTTTCGGCCGCGAACACTACGGCGTCATAGCCTTCCAAGGCTCTCCGGTAGACCGTTTGTGCCGATTCCAAGGTGAGGCGCAATTGCGCGGCCTCATCGCGTTGCGCGCCTTCCACTACCAGCCCGCCGCGTTGGCGGTAAACCTCGGCCGTCAGACTACTCTCTACTTGCTGAGCAGCCCGCAAGTTGGCCTGGGCATCGCCTTGCACCGAGCGCATGGCCGCATCCAACTGCGCACTCGTCGTCGCTCGTTCAGTAGCCAAGCGCGCTAAGGCTGGATGTTTTGGCGTGAAATCGTAGTTAAGCTGTGCCAGTTGCGCATCTTGTTGGTCGAGCAAATTCAGCAGGGTGCGAACTTGGTCGGAACCGGCCGCAGCACCGGCCGGCGTTAGCGCGTTGCTCACTCGGGCCTCTGCGGCGCGCGTGGCGGCGCGAGCCACTGCGAGGCTGTTTTCTGCTGCCATCAGCGCGCCCGTCGGTGCTGCGCTGGCAGAATTGATGAGGGCAGAACGACTGCTGAATGCGGTAAGTTTAGTTTGCGCGTGGTCTAGCTTACGCTTCAACTCGGCCAACTGCGCGTCTTGCCGCAATGTGCGTTCGCGTGGCGCGGCGTCGTCGCGTTCTGCCTGAGCAAGGCGGTAGCTGTTCACCAGGGTATTTGCCACCATCGCCGCTTCCACCGGGGAACTCGCCGTATAGCTCACGTAAATGAGTTGCCCGCCATCGCTTGCTCGAAAGACCGAGAGTTTCCGGGCGATTCTTGAGGCGATCCAGTCATCGAGGCTGCCTCTTGTGGGTCGGTAGCCTTCCCGATATGCCTTGCGTTGCGCCAGTCCGAGCGCCCGTCCAGTGCGGACCAGCACCTCCCTCGTCTGCAGCAAAGCCATTTGCGTGGCGATATAGCTACCCAACTGCCCCATAGGCAAGTCTTCGCCATTTTGCGGGTCGCTGACGGCGTAGTTCACAGCCAACACCGCGGTTGCGGTATAGCTGCGTGGCCACCACTGCAGTAAAGCAGCGCTGCAGGCCAACCCCCCTAGCAACACCATCAGACCGAGTCTCCAACGTGCGCGACCGATAGACCACAGCTGCCGCGGAGTCAGTCCTGGATTGGCGAACTCCACGGGCACGAAACTGGGGGCCACAGGCAAGGGCGTCGCGCGGGTGACGATGGGTTGTTCGTTCAAGGCGGGCGCCTCCTGACAATGCGGGGACTCCCGCGCTGAGGTGATGTTCGTTGAGGGCGCCTAGCCAGTCCGTGGGGTGCCGTACGGCTGCTGGCATGTTTTTGTCCGGAAACGGACCATCTTGCTCTGGCCTCTTGTCGGCACGAGGCGACGGCAAATACGGAGTACGGGTCGTTTTGTTGCGAAGAACCGTATTTCGGCGAAAGTTCCGTGCGTCGCGCCACCACGCCTGTGCTCCAGTGAAATCGCCGGTTTCAGCGGCACGGTTCAACACGGAGGAACGACAATGACGATGACGCAACTTCACAAGTGGTTCGCGGCTTGCCTGCTTGCCACTGGCTTGGCGTTAACGGGCGCGCCTGCAGTTCAGGCTGCCGGCTATTTCGCACAAGCCGGCAAAATTTATGATCCTTATGGTCAAGAGCTTCAGGTTCGGGGCATTAGTCATTTTGGGTTCAGCGGCACCATCCTGCAGCCTCAGTATTTGTGGCAGATGGGTTGGAAAGAACAGATTGCACAGATCAAGGCATTGGGCTTCAACGCAGTACGCGTGCCGTATTCGCCGGCGACCCTGTATACGACTACCCCCGTCAACCAATTGGGATACCTCGACCCTAACAAGAACGCCGATTTGATTGGCAAGACCCCCTTGCAGGTACTGGACCTATGGATGGCTGAGGCGGACCGACAAGGGCTCTACGTGATGCTGGACATGCACAGCGTGGTGAAGAGCCGGCTTTACCCCACCTGGTTCGTGGATAACCCGGCAGATTTTCCGCTGGTTTGGAACGGCAAGGCCTACACGCCGGATGATTGGCGCCGTGACTTGGTGTTCGTGGCGAAGCGCTATGCGCGGCTGCCGCATTTTTTCGCCATCGACCTGTACAACGAGCCCAATGGAAAGGTGCGTTGGGCGGCCGGCGACAAGAACATGACCAACCCCGCCTACTACTGGAAACCTGCAGCGGAATCGGCAGCCGCCGCGGTGTTGGCAGCCAACCCTAATTTGCTTATCTTCGTTCAAGGTATCAACGGCAATTGGGACGGTATCGAAAACTCCAACATCGCCATGAATTACGGGGAAGATTTGCAGCCGCAGGCCTACCAGCCTTTGGCCATCCCGGCCAGCAAGCTGGTGCTGTCGCCGCATACTTACGGGCCAGATGTTTTCGTGAAGTCCAGTTTCTCGGCGGCGAATTTCCCTGCCAACCTCGCACCGCAGTGGGAGGTGTTGTTCGGCAAGCTCTCACCAAAGCATCCGGTCATCATTGGTGAGTGGGGTGGCCGTTATGGCACAGCAAACGCGAAGGATGTGGCATGGCAGAACGCCTTGGTGGACTACCTGATATCCAAGGGAATTCGCAGCAGCTTCTACTGGAGCTATACGCCTAACAGTGGCGATACTGGGGGCATCCTCGACGATGCTTTGAACGTCCGGCAGGACAAGATGTTGCTCTTGCGTCGACTCTGGGCAGCGAAGGCGCCGACAATCACCCCGCCGACCGGTTCGTCCACGGGTAGTACGACAGGGACGCCGACCGGTTCCTCTACGGGCAGTACCACGGGGACGACAGCTGGCACGGGGACGACGAACTCCACCGGAGGCGCCGTCGTTGGTAGTTCGACGGGTACCGTCACTGGGACTTCGGTGGCCCGGATAGCCCCGTACATCATGGGTTTCGCACCGGCATCAGGGCGTATCGGTACCTTGGTCTTGCTGAAAGGGCGCGGCTTCACAGGTATTTCTACGGTGAAAGTCGGCACAGCGCGTGGCGCACCCTTCAAGGTACTAAGCGATAACCAAGTGCTGGTGACCATTCCCGCCAACGCGACGACTGGCGCCATTGGGTTGTTCAATGCCAAGGGGGTTTCCTTCAGCGCTACCTCGTTTCGCGTTATTCGTTAGCTTCAGTGGGCTTGCCGCAATTGGCGTGAATCGCGCGTAGATGGTGGTCGGTGCGGTGCCGTACAGAGAGGAAGGTGAGCTACAGCGAAGGTGGCGGGATGAACGCCACTTTTGCTGCTCTCCGGGTCAAACGACTGGCGCAATTTCTTGGGGTGGCGGCGACCTGCATCGGTGTTGCCTGTACTCCAACGCCCCCGCCCGTGATGATGGACAGTGCGACCGATGGTCTGTCATCAAACGGGGTTCTGGCGCTGCCGTCGGATTGGGCCGGTTGGCAGCGTTTCTCTCGGAGATTCATTACGCCGGAAGGCCGCGTCGTCGACCGCACCTTCGGCGGCAAGACCACCTCGGAAGGACAATCCTACGGTTTGTTCTTCGCCTTGGTCGCCGGCGACCGGGGGCGTTTCGAGAAAATTCGGCGGTGGACGGCCGCGGAACTCGCGGGAGGGGAACTGGGAGAGCGACTACCGGGATGGCTATGGGCGCGACGCGATGACGGCACCTGGGGCCTCAAGGATGCCAACTCCGCGGCGGACGCTGACTTGTGGTTGGCTTATACCCTGCTCGAAGCGGGTCGGCATTGGCAGCAGCCGCTCTACACCGCGCAGGGGCGTGCTTTGCTCGCCAGCATTGCGGCACGTGAGGTCGTTGAACTCGATGGCGGTCGTGTCTTGTTATTGCCTGCGCCTAACGGATTTGATCTGGGTGGTGGCCGCTATCGCTTCAACCCCAGTTACTTGCCAGGTTTCCTGTTTCTGGCGCTGACAGACTACGATCCGGCTGGGCCCTGGGAGCGAATTTGGGCCACTTACCGAGAGTTGGCGCCGCAGATGTTTCCAGCCGGCGTTGCGCCAGATCTCTGCATCATCGATCGGCACGGACGAGTTTTCGTGGATCGGGAAACGGCTGCCGTGGGCAGTTACGATGCCATCCGAGTCTACCTTTGGGCAGGCCTATCACCGGCAGGGCCGCGCAGTGTGCTGCCGCTACTGCACGGTCTTTTGCCTTTGCTGCAGGAATACGGCACGCCACCGGAAAAATTGGACGCCGTGACGGGGCTGGCCACGGCAGTCGCCAACGCACCCCCCGGTTTCCAAGGGGCTGTGCTGCCGTATCTCTCGGCCCTGGGCGCCACCGAATTGCTGGCGGGCCAGCGGCGGCTGGTCGAGACTCACGTCTTGGCCGCCAAGCTGGGTGCTGCTACGCAGTACTACGACGAGGCGCTCATCCTGTTCGGCGCTGGGTGGCAGGAACGACGCTATCGGTTCGATGAGGCCGGACATCTGGTCCTGCCGCCGGGACAGTAAACAAGCGCTTACGCGTTACGATGGCTCTGCAGGCCATGACCCCGAACACCCGCGGGCCACGCCACAGGTAGCGGCCTGCTAGGCGGCGTGGGTCCTGTAGCAGTCGATAAAGCCACTCCGCACCACAGCGGCGCATCCACGATGGCGCACGCCGTTCCTCGCCGGTCAGGAAGTTGAGCGAGGCCCCTACGCACAGCGCCAAGCCACGCGCCCGACCGCGTTGCTTCAGCAGTTCGGCGAGACGTTCTTGCTGTGGCGCACCGACGGCGAGCAGGCAAAAGCGGAACGGACTCTGTTGTTCGATGAATTCAAGGCAAGTCTCTACGGCCGCCGGGTCGCTGATAAACCCCATCGGTGGCACCAGCTGGTGTAAATCACGCAGGCCATGCTGTGTGCGCAGTTGCTGTGCTTGAGCAGTCGTGCCGCCAATGATGACCAATCGGTCCGTGGGGGAAATCACTTTATCGAATAGAACCTTGGTGAGATCGCTACCCGGGCAGACACGCAGATACTGCCGCCGCGTCCAGCGTAGCCAGTGGGCCAAAAAGCGACTGTCCAACAGCACGAAATCGGCGCTGGCGTAACTTCGGCGGAACGCAAGGTCCTCATGCAGACGGAGCAAGTGGTCGGCGTTGGGGGTGACAACAAACCCATATTTATCCTCGCCGAAAGCAGCGGCCAATTGCGTGAACATTGCGAGGTCAAGGTCGTCCACTACCAGCCAATCGCCTTCCTTGCCGCTTGGAGCCACTACGGCGATGGGTGCGGATAGATGACGTAACTGATGTCGCAAGGCCTCGGGGCAACGGTCGTTGATCGAGTGACGTGCCACCACAATGGCATCTAGCCACTCTCGCTGACCGAGTTCCAGCAGTTGCTCGACCTCTGCAGTTTGATTTTCGTCGAATACGCCCAGTACATGGAAAAGATTGTGATGATGCTGACGCAAACGAGTGGCTACACCCGCCACTGCAGTCGGGGGACCCACCACTACGATTCGGGTCGCGAAGTGGCCCCGGTGCAGCAGTGCGCGCAACGTAGCGAATACCGCTCCGTAACCCAAAAGTACCGCTGATGCGACTAGCAGTACATGCGTTAAGGGAATGGGCGGAATGAGGGGGGCGCCAGCCGCTGTGGTGACCATAGGAAGCACAGCCAGCAGCACCCCCAGTACGGTAACTCTGGCTATTTGCCGTGTCAGAAGCCACAACGTGGAATGCTCGCGGAGCGTGGGCGCCACTTGCGGTTGGTAGAGCACTACCGCGCCAATTACCATCGCTGCCGGGTTGCGGGTGGCTAGCGCGATACCTACAGCAGCGAGTAGGGCCATGGGTAGTGGGAGAATGTCTAACGCACGCGCACGCAGTCGTCGACGGACGGGAGTCGATGCCATTGTTGCAATCTCCGTTTGGCTAGAAAGCGTTGGTGCCCTGTACGACGACACGGACGGTCATCAACAGAATCTTGAAGTCCAGCCAGGGGGACCAACGCTCGATGTACTCGAGATCGAAGCGCACCCGTTGCGCGAGCTCATCGCAGGTGTGGGTGGCCCCACGGGAGCCGTGCACTTGTGCCCAGCCCGTCATGCCCGGCTTCACCCGATGACGGTGTGCATAGCGTTGGCTTATTTCATGGCAGTAAAGGCCCTCTGTTCGCATCTCGACAGCAAGTGGACGCGGGCCAACCAGGGACATCTCACCGCGCAGCACGTTCAGCAGCTGCGGTAGTTCGTCGATACTGGTGGCGCGCAACCAACGCCCAACGCGTGTGATGCGGTGGTCGTTGCGCTGAGTCTGCTCCAATGACGCTTGCGGCGTGGCCGACTGCCAGGCCATGGTGCGAAATTTGTAGATGTGAAACACCCGGTTGTCTAGGGCGTGGCGGCGCTGTCGGTAAAGCAATGGACCTTGGCTTTCCAGCTTGATGGCCAGTGCGGCGAGCAGCAGTATCGGCAAAGTGCACACCAACAGCAGTGCACCCAAGCCGCGGTCGGTAACTTCCTTGAAAACGGCTCCCCAACGATCTATCGGGCGTCGGTCGATCCATTCCACTGCCAACCCATCGATGGGGGGCAGCACCTGTGTTTGCGCATTAGGGATGTTCATGGAGCGCACTTTCCATGGCGCCACCGGAAGGCTCTGTCTTCGCGCGCACAGTGTGCGTGGGCAAACCGAATGTGCCGGGCGCTCTCGACACACTCAAGCCATGGATATGAACCTCAATGAGCGCCATGCGTTCCCGCAGATTCTCGTCTTTGCGACCACCCGTTGGCAGCTGGCGGCGCGAATAGCCATCAACTTCGCTGATCGCGGTTGCCGTGTGGATGCGTTGGTGCCACGCGGCCATCCCGCTGAATGTGTCGGGAGCGTTAGGGAAGTTCACCGGTTCGTGCCGCTGGCACCGTTGGCTTCGTTGCTAGCGGCTTTGGAGGAGATGAAGCCGGATTTGGTGGTTCCGTGCGATGACGCTGCGGCGCTGCTGCTACACGGGTTACACCGTCGTTGCCTGGAGCAGCCCGAAGCGATGGTTGAGCTGTCCGCCTTGCTGGAACGCTCTTTAGGTAATGTGGAAGCCTGCGTCGTGGCAGGTTCCCGTTCGCGCTTTATGGATTTGGCCCGCGCTAGTGGAGTACGCACGCCGCCGTCGGCCAATGTGCGATCGCTCGAAGAACTGCGCGAGTGGACTCGCGAACATGCCTTGCCGCTGGTGCTGAAGAGTGACTACAGCTTCGGCGGGCAAGGTGTGGCACTCGCCAAGCAGTGGAGTGAGGTCGAGACTGCGTGGGCTACGCTGAAACGCCGCCCTAGCTTCGGTGGATCGCTTGTGCGCGCGATGCTGGAGCGTGATTCCGACCGGTTACTCGATTGGTGCCGCCCGCCTATCACTTCCCTCATGGTGCAGGAAGCCATCGACGGGCAACCTGCCAATCGCGCAGTAGCCTGCTGGGAAGGTGAAGTTCTAGCGGGTGTCAGTGTCGAAGCTATGCGTACGCAGCATGCAACCGGACCGGCGACGGTGGTGCGCTTCGTCAATCACGCTGAAATGGAGGACACGGCGTGTCGCTTGGTGCGGCAGTTGGGGGTGTCTGGGCTGGTGGGGTTTGATTTCATGGTGGAGGCGACCACCGGCGCCGCCCACCTCATCGAGATGAACGTGCGTGCTACACCGGCATGCCACCTGCCCAGCAGCCACGGCGCGGCCTTGACGGCCTCCCTGCTGGCTCGGCTGCGTGGAGAGAGTCTGCCGCGCTTGCGGCCGCGGTTCGCAGCCGGTGTAGTGGTCATGTTTCCCGGTGAGTTCCGCACGAATCCGGGTAGTCCTTATCTGCAAGCGGCTGGACATGATGTGCCGTGGGAATACCCGGCCTTGGTGCGCGATGGTCTGGAACCGCCCTGGTCGGAACGCGGTTGGCTGGCGCAGTTGCGCCGCCGTTGGCGGACCCCGCGGGGCAGTAAACCGGACCAACACAGTCATGTTCTGGCCGGGTCCAACTGATGTCGCGCGGGCACCCCGGCTGCCTGTTGCCCGAAGATCATCAAGCTCTATTGCTGCGGCTACCGGCTGAGGAACGGGCGGTATTGGTAGCCCGTTGCGATGCGGTGGAGTTGCTCACCGGCGAGTGCCTTGCCACGGCGGACCAACCGCTGCGCTATGCCTATTTTCCGCTGGATGCGGTGTGTTCATTGCTCTCTACGTCCTCGTTAGCCGGCCCGGAAGTCGCTCTGGTCGGCAATGAGGGCGTGGTGGGTGCCACTTTGGTGCTCGGTGTCGCGGCGGCGCCGTTTACTGCCGTGGTTTCCTTGGGTGGGCGGGCGTTACGAATCAGTGCACCGCGGTTGTGGCGCGAGTTGGCCGCGTCGGCGCGGCTTGCCCAAGTGGTGCGTCAGTACCTCTGGGTGTTGGCAACGGACTTGGGGCAGGGGAGTGCCTGCGCTGGAAAACATAGCGTCGAGCAGCGTCTGGCGCGCTGGTTGTTGATGGCGAGTGAGCGCAAGCGTAGCCCCGCGCTGGCAGTGACCCACGTGCAGTTGGCCCGTTTGTTGGGCGTCCGGCGAGCCGGCATCACCGATGCTCTACATCACCTACAGGCGTTGCAAGCGGTGGTGCAGCGGCGTGGCGGGGTCCAGGTGGTGGAGGCGGCGGCTCTCGGACAGGCCGCGTGTGCCTGCCACGCTCGGATGGATGCTCGTTATGAGCGGATTTTTGCCTATACGTCGCCGCCGAGCGACAGGTTGTCGTCGTTTATTTTTCATAATATTGAAAGTTTCATACGTTAAGTTAAATCAATGATTATGGGCTCGTGACCTGGGAGATTCTCGTCTCCAGCAGCGAACACGTGAACGGACAAAGCATCCGTCACGGGCGCGGCAAACCAAGGGCTCTGCCTCGCGGCGGAGAAGAAGTAAAAGATGAGAATCAAGGGGCAAGACCATGAAGGACTTCCACGTAACGCGCGCACTCTTTGCGGGCGCTCTGCTGACGGCTGCCATGCTGCCGGCCACGGCGAATGCACATGCCGACGACGTGCTGGCACGCGCCAGTGCTGGCGACACCATCAACGTCGAGTGGAACGCAGTGATGCTGCAGGCCATCCGTGATACCAAGCCGGGCCCGCCGATGACGGCGCGTGCCATTGCGATTGTGCACACCTGCATCTACGACACTTGGGCGGCTTACGACGCCAAGGCTTCGGGAACGCAGTTCGGCGGCAATCTTCGCCAACCCGCAGGTGCGCGCACGGCAGCCAACAAGCGCCAGGCCATCAGCTACGCCGCTTACATGGCACTCGCCGACCTTTACCCCTCGCAGAAGGCCAAGTTCGCCGCCAAGCTGACGGGGCTCGGCTACGACACGTCGGCTTCGTCGCTGCGTGCCACTGGCACCAGCACGCCGGCTGGCGTGGCCAATACTGCCTGCGGTGCCGTGCTGGCCTTCCGTCACGCTGATGGCAGCAATCAGCTGGGGAATGCTCCGGGTGGCACTGCCACTCCCTATTCCGATTACACCGGGTACCAGCCGACGAATACGCCGACGCAGCTAACGGACCCGAACCGTTGGCAGCCGCTGGCGGTTCCGAACGCGGCGGGCGTGGTGAGCACGCAGAAGTTCATCACGCCGCACTGGATGAAAGTAGCGCCGTTCGCGTTGACCTCGGCTAACCAATTCCTGCCGCCGCCGCCGGCCATGGTCGGTTCGTCGCGATACCAGCAGCAGGCAAAGGCAGTACTGGATATCAGCGCCAAGCT
>CALPVO020000015.1 GCA_943327025.2 Janthinobacterium lividum | reverse complement strand
CACCGGGGTACAGGACTTCACCGCCGATGCACCTTCGGATGCGGCCACCAGCGAACTGATCGCTTGGGACCCCTTGCAGCAGAAAAAAATCTGGGGCGTTCCCACGCCCGGAGCATGGAACGGCGGCACGCTCACTACCGCCGGCAATCTGGTGTTTCAAGGCCAGGCCGATGGGCAGTTCAACGCCTATGCGGCCGACAGCGGTAAGCGCGTTTGGGCATTCGACGCGAAGATGGGCATCAGCGGCGCACCCATCACCTTCGCCGCGGGTGGCAAGCAGTACGTCACGGTGGTCGCTGGGTGGGGTGCAGCAGGCCCGGCTTTCCTGGGTTCTCTGAGCGCGCAGCACGGCTGGCAAGCGCGGGTGCACCCGCACCGTGCGCTCACCTTTGTGCTCGATGGGACAGCTGTGCTGCCACCTACCCCGCCACCCTCTCGTGCCATTCCCGTGGACGACCCGGCAATGGTCATCAACCCGCAACTGGTCACGCAAGGCGAAACACTGTATGCGCGGCGCTGCAACGCTTGTCACGGTCTGGCGGGTGTGGCTGGCGGCTTCGCGCCGGACTTACGGGCATCCCCCGTGGGGCTGTCCGCCGCGAGCTTCCGTAGCGTGGTGCAAGGAGGCGCACTGGAGTTGCGCGGCATGCCCAAGTACGAGGAACTAGACGACGCGCAAGTGGAAGCACTCCGGCACTATCTGCGCCAGCGCGCGCGTGACAGTCGGTGACTTTCGCGAGCCCTAAAAGTGGAGTTGCCCGGGTGCGAGCCAATACCTATGCCAGCTTGATTTGCCTGGTACGCCTCGTCGGCGTGGGCACCGCGGCCCTTGCGCCCCACGTCGCTATGGCGGCAACGCCGCAGCTGCTCGAGATGGCGGCAAAGCCACAGGTGCCCAAGGTACTCACGGGCGTTAGCGCGCCGGAAGACATGGAGCCCTTGCCTGGCGGCAGTGCGCTGCTGCTCTCGGAATTCCGCCTTCCCGGCAGCAGCCGCATGAGCCGGCTAGCAGTGCTGGACACGCGCACCGGCGCCGTGACGGCGGCATCGCTGGAGGGACCGCGCGAAGGAGCCCGCCGCTGGGGCACGCCGGACTGCGTCGCGCCGGACCCAGCGCCGTCGTGGGGTGGCCTCAGCCTTGCACGAACGGCCCGGGGCGGCTGGCGGCTGCTAGTGGTCAACCAAGGTTCGCGTACCAGTATTGAAGCCTTTGCGGTGACCATGCGCGGCACGGACCTGACGCTGACCTGGCAGGGCTGTGCCACGTTGCCGGCGAACCAGCACCCCAATGATGTTGCAGGCCTATCCGACGGCGGCTTCGTGGTCAGCATCATTGGCGACGAGCGCCACTTCAATGCACCGGACGGACTCACGCGACTGCTCAGCGGCGAAGTGACCGGTTACCTGCTGGCGTACATCCAACCAGGTGGCTTCCGCCGTCTGCCCGGCACCGAGGCAGCAACCCCGAACGGCGTCGTCGTCACGCGCGGCGGTCGCCAATTGGCGTTTGCCTCGTGGACCGGTCGCGCCGTCATCGCGTATGACCTGCAGCAAGGCACAGTGACCGGCCGTGTCGGGCTGCCAATCTCGCCGGACAACCTCAGCCTGACGCCGCGCGGGACGGTGCTGGCGACCGGCGGGCCGAGCGTTGCGTACGTGCCGGCATGCCTTGGCAGCGGTGGCGTGGGCGAGCAATGCGAATCGCCGTTCAGCGTCATGGAGATAGGGCTGCGCGCGGATGCTGGCGGCTTGCTGCCGGTGAAGACGCTCATCGACGCGCCGGCAGGTGTGATCAATGGCGCGACGATCGCCGTCGAACTCGGGCGCGCGTTGTACGTAGGCGCCTTCACCGGCGAGCGCGTGGCCAAGTACGCGCGCTAGGCCTAGTCGCGGGCCTGGTCGCGGGCAAGCCCGCTCCTAGATACCCAATAACAACCGCCATAAAAAAGGCCCCGTGAGGGGCCTTTTTCAATAGCTGGAAGCTCACTCCCTTCTACAGCGCGCGCATTAGCCGCGCTTCATCTTCCGCAGCTTCTCGATGGCGCGCAGCTGCGCCACGGCGCGGAGCAGCTCTGCCTGCGCTTCGGCCAAGTCCATCTCGCCGCTGCGGTCCTTGAGGGCTTCCTCAGCACGTTGCTTGGCGGCTTGGGCTGCAGCTTCGTCGAGGTCCTTAGCGCGTGCCGCAGTGTCGGCGAGCACGGTGACCAGATGCGGCTGGATTTCGATGGCACCGCCACCGACCCAGAACAACTGCTCTTCACCACCGCCAGCGGGCTGCACGCGCACTTCGCCGGCCTTGAGGGTCGTCAGCAGCGGAGCATGGCGGGGCGCAATGCCCAGCTCGCCTGCCGCTGCCGGCACGAACACCATCGCCGCCGAGCCGGAGAAAATCTCGCCCTCGGCGCTGACGATGTCGACGTGGATGCTGGATGCCATGGTGCTTGGGTCCTGTGCAGTGCTGAAGGAGGACGCTTGCCGTTAGGCCAGCGTCTTCGCCTTCTCGACCGCTTCTTCGATGTCGCCAACCATGTAGAACGCCTGCTCAGGCAGGTGGTCGTACTCGCCAGCGATGATGGCCTTGAAGCCGCGGATGGTGTCCTTGAGCGGGACGATCTTGCCGTCCTGACCGGTGAACACCTTCGCGACGTTGAAGGGCTGCGACAGGAAGCGCTGGATCTTGCGAGCGCGCGACACGGTCTGGCGGTCTTCTTCCGACAGCTCGTCCATGCCGAGGATGGCGATGATGTCCTGCAGTTCCTTGTAGCGCTGCAGAATGGCCTGCACGCCACGGGCGGTGTTGTAGTGCTCTTCGCCGATGACGAGCGGGTCTAGCTGGCGGCTGCTCGAGTCGAGCGGGTCCACCGCGGGGTAGATGCCCAGCGAAGCAATCTGACGCGACAACACGACGGTGGCGTCCAAGTGGGCGAAGGTGGTCGCCGGGGACGGGTCGGTCAGGTCGTCTGCAGGAACGTACACGGCCTGAATGGACGTGATCGAACCGGTCTTCGTCGAGGTGATGCGCTCCTGGAGAACGCCCATTTCCTCGGCGAGGGTGGGCTGGTAACCCACGGCAGAAGGCATACGGCCGAGCAGTGCGGACACTTCCGTACCGGCCAGCGTGTAGCGATAGATGTTGTCGATGAACAGCAGCACGTCACGGCCCTTGCCGTTGGCCTGCTTTTCGTCGCGGAAGTATTCGGCCATGGTCAGGCCCGTGAGCGCCACGCGCAGACGGTTGCCGGGCGGCTCGTTCATCTGGCCGTACACCATGGCCACCTTGTCCAGAACGCCCGACTCCTTCATCTCGTGGTAGAAGTCGTTGCCTTCACGGGTGCGCTCACCCACGCCGGCGAACACGGACAAACCCGCGTGCGCCTTTGCGATGTTGTTGATGAGCTCCATCATGTTCACGGTCTTGCCCACGCCGGCGCCGCCGAACAGGCCGATCTTGCCGCCCTTGGCGAACGGGATGAGCAGGTCGATCACCTTGATGCCCGTGACGAGCAGGTCCTGGCCGCCCGACTGTTCGTCGTACGACGGGGCAGCGCGGTGGATGGGCCAGTGTTCCGTCACCTGCACCGGGCCGGCTTCGTCTTGCGGCGTGCCGAGCACGTCCATGATGCGGCCCAAGGTGCCGGTGCCGACGGGCACGGAGATGGGGGCGCCCGTGCGGCCGACTTCCAGCCCGCGGCGCAGACCTTCCGAAACGCCCATGGCGATGCAGCGGACGACGCCGTCGCCGAGCTGCTGCTGCACTTCCAGCGTCAGACCATCGTCCACGAGCTTGAGGGCTTCGTACACCATGGGAATGCTATCGCGCGGGAACTCGACGTCGATAACGGCGCCGATGATCTGGACGATCTTGCCTGTGCTCATCGTTTTCTCCTCATCGAGCGGGGCCATTTGCCCTGCTCGTCCTGATAGTGATCGAATTCTTGACCGGTCAGACCGCAGCCGCACCGCCGACGATTTCCGCCAGCTCCTTGGTGATAGCCGCCTGACGCGCCTTGTTGTAAACCAGCTGCAGCTCGTCGATGAGCTTGCCGGCGTTGTCGCTGGCACTCTTCATCGCGACCATGCGCGAAGCCATTTCGCAGGCGACGTTTTCCACGGCGGCCTGGTACACCTGGCTTTCGATGTAGCGGGTCATGTAGCCCTCGAGCAGCTCGGCTGCCGAAGGCTCGTAGATGTAGTCCCAGCGGTCCTGCAAGTCGCCGGCGTCCTGCACGATAGCGGGCAGCAACTGCAGCGATTCGGCCTTCTGGCTCATCGTGTTCACGAAGCGGTTGTGCACCAGGAACAGACGGTCCGTCTTGCCTTCGAGGTACATGTCCAGCTGCACTTTGATGGTGCCGATGAGGTCCGCGAGGTGGGGGCGGTCCCCCAAGTGCGTGATGCTGGAAACCACCGGCAGCTTCAAGCGGCGGAAGAACGCGAGGCCCTTGCTGCCGATGAGCGTCAGGTGCACTTCCACGCCTTGCGCCTGGAATTCACGCAGCTGCATCAGCACCGACTTGAACAGGTTGGTGTTCAGGCCGCCGCAGAGGCCGCGGTCGGTGGAGATGATGACCATGCCAACCGACTTCACCGCGCGTTCGATGGTGAACGGGTGGCGGAAGTCGGGGCTAGCCGCGCTGATGTGCCCGATGACGCGACGGATTTTTTCGGCGTACGGACGGGCAGCGCGCATGCGCTCCTGCGCCCGACGCATCTTGCTCGCGGCCACCATTTCCATGGCCTTGGTGATCTTCTGAGTACTTTTGATACTCGCGATCTTGGTGCGGATTTCTTTTGCGCCAGCCATCTTTCAGCTTCCTGTGCAGTGTGGGGGTGTCAGACGCGGCCCGAAAGCCGCGCCGGGGCACCGGGTCACACCGTGGCGAAGAACTCCTCGCAGAGCTTCTTGAAGCCAGCGTCCACGTCCTTCGAGAGGTCGGGCTTGGCTTCTACCGTGGCCATGAGCTCGGCGTAGTTGTTGCGGGCGAAAGCCAGCAGGCCGGTCTCGGTGTCCACGACCTTCTTGCGGTCCACCTTGTCGAAGAAGCCGCCGTTCACGGCGTACAGCGACAGCGCCATCTCGGAAACCGAGAGCGGGGCGTACTGCTTCTGCTTCATCAGTTCCACAACGCGAGCACCACGCTCCAACTGGCGGCGGGTAGCTTCGTCGAGGTCCGAAGCGAACTGCGAGAACGCAGCCAGCTCGCGGTACTGGGCGAGCGCAAGACGCACACCACCACCCAACTTCTTGATGATGTTGGTCTGGGCAGCACCGCCCACGCGCGACACGGAAACGCCGGCGTTGATGGCGGGACGGACACCCGAGTTGAACAGGTCCGTCTCGAGGAAGATCTGGCCGTCGGTGATGGAAATGACGTTCGTCGGCACGAACGCGGTCACGTCACCAGCCTGCGTTTCGATGATGGGCAGACCCGTCAGCGAACCCGTCTTGCCCTTCACGCGGCCGTTGGTGGCCTTCTCCACGTACTCTTCGTTCACGCGAGCGGAACGCTCGAGCAGACGCGAGTGGAGATAGAACACGTCGCCGGGGTAGGCTTCGCGGCCCGGCGGGCGGCGCAGCAGCAGCGAGATTTGGCGATAGGCCACGGCCTGCTTGGAGAGGTCGTCGTAAACGATGAGAGCGTCTTCACCGTTGTCCATGAAGTACTCGCCCATGGCGACACCGCCGTAGGGAGCGAGGTACTGCATGGCGGCAGGCGTCGAGGCGGAAGCGGCGACGATGATGGTGTGAGCCAGGGCGCCGTGCTCTTCGAGCTTGCGCACCACGTTGGCGATGGAGCTCTGCTTCTGGCCGATGGCGACGTAGATGCACTTAACGCCAGTGGCCTTCTGGTTGATGATGGCGTCGATGGCCACCGCGGTCTTGCCCGTCTGACGGTCGCCGATGATGAGCTCGCGCTGGCCGCGGCCGACCGGCACCATCGCGTCGATGGCCTTGAGGCCAGTCTGCACCGGCTGCGACACGCTCTTGCGGAAGATAACGCCCGGCGCCACGCGCTCGATGGGGGCGGTCTGCTTCGCGTTCAGCGGGCCCTTGCCGTCGATGGGGTTGCCCAGCGCGTCAACGACGCGGCCGAGCAGCTCGGGGCCGACCGGCACTTCGAGGATGCGGCCCGTGCTCTTGCACGAGGTGCCTTCCGAGATGCCCTTGTATTCGCCGAGCACCACGCAACCGACCGAGTCGCGCTCGAGGTTCAGCGCGAGGCCGAACAGGCTGCCCGGGAATTCGATCATTTCACCGTAACGCACGTCGGCCAGGCCGTGGATGCGCACGATGCCGTCGGTGACGCTGACCACGGTGCCCGTGTTGCGGGCCTCGCTGCCGGCGTCGAAGTTGGCGATGCGGGCCTTGATCAGCTCGCTGATTTCGGATGCCTTGATGGACATGTTCGGTTCCTCGTGAATTCTTTCCGGCTGGCAACTACTTGCCAACCTTGGTGTCCTGCGGTAACGCCCTGGGCGCGGCTGGCGATCGGGGTTAACCCGCGATCTGCGCTGCCAACTGCTCCAGGCGGCCCTTCAGCGAGCCATCAATGACCATGTCGCCAGCACGGACCACCGCGCCGCCGACCAAACCCGCATCCACGGTTTCGTGGAGACGGACTTCGCGACCGAAGCGACGCGACAACGCGGCGGAAAGCCGCGCGCGCTGCGCATCGTTGAACGCGTAGGCGGTGGTGACCTGAACGTCCAGGGTGTTTTCCACTTCGCTGCGCAGCTGCTCGTAGATCTCGATGATCTGCGGCAGCAGCCCGAGCCGGCGGTTTGCCGCCAGCACCAGCAGGAAGTTGCGGCCTTCCGCGTCGCAACGCTCGCCGGCAATGCCAGCTACCAGTTCCGCCACTTGGCCGGAGGCCACGGTGGGGTTCTGGGTGAGCGCCTTCACGCGATCGTCCGCGACCACGGCCGCTGCGATACCGAGCAGGTCCGACCACGCGGCCAACCGACCACGGGAATGGGCATGCTCGAATGCCGCGCGGGCGTAGGGACGGGCGATGGTGGCTTTTTCCGCCATGGACGTTTCCCCGGTGCCTTACTTGGCCGCTGCGCCCTGCTCGATCTGCGCCGCGAGGCGCTCGAGCAGGTCGGCGTGGGCGGCCGCGTTCACTTCGCGTCCAAGCAACTGGCTGGCACCCTGAACGGCCAAAGCGGCCACTTCAGTGCGCAGCTCGCCGCGGGCGCGGGCCGAGTCGATGGCGATGGTGTCGCGGGCGGCGGCCACCACACGGTCCGCTTCAGCGGAGGCGGTGCCCTTGGCCTCGTCGACCAGCGCGTTCGAGCGACGGTTGGCCTGGTCGATGACCTGGGCCGCCTTCACACGCGCTTCCTTGACGATCTCCGCGGCCTGAGCCTTGGCGTCGTCGAGGTCCTTCTGGCCACGATCGGCGGCGGCGAGGCCGTCGGCGATCTTCTTCTGCCGTTCCTCGATGGCGCTCATGATGTTCGGCCAACCGAACGTCATGACGAGCCAGGCCACCGCGAAGAACGCGAGACCCTGGATGACCAGCGTAATGCCGATATTCATGCCTGAAAGCTCCTGACGTGGGCGACGACGCGCGACAAGCTGGGCTTGCCGCGAGCGTCCCGGTTCGCGGCGGGGACCGGCCCGATAAAGGCCGACTTACCCGCCAGGAACAAACCCGCGTGGGGGTTTATTAGCCGATCAACTGGCTGATGAACGGGTTCGCGAAGATCAGCAGCAGCGCGATGGCGACGCCGATGATGGGCACCGCGTCGAGCAGGCCGGCGACCAGGAACATCTTGGTCTGCAGCATCGGGGCGAGTTCCGGCTGGCGGCTGGCGCCCTCGAGGAACTTGCCGCCCAGCAGGGCGAAGCCGATGGCGGTGCCCAGGGCGCCGAGGCCAATCAGCAGGCCGGCCGCGATGACGGTCATGCCCATCACATCCGCAACCTGGACGACATTTTCAATAGCCATGGTCTACTCCGTTGGATCAGTAGTCTGGAAAAGGAAACAGTAAAACAAACGCTTAGTGGTGCTCGGCCGCCATGCTGAGGTACACGATGGTGAGCATCATGAAGATGAATGCCTGCAGCGTGATGACCAGCACGTGGAAAGCGGTCCAGATGAAGTCCGCCACAAACTGGACGGGCATCATGACGTAGGTGAGGCCGGACGACAGGCTGGCGCCCAGCGTCATGCACGCAATGAGGATGAAGATGAGCTCGCCGCCGTACATGTTGCCGAACAACCGGAGGCTGAGCGACACAGGGCGGACGGCTTCTTCAATAAGGCGCAGCAGCAGATTGGGCACGGCGCAGGCGATCTTGCCGACCACGCCTTCCGCATGGAAGGGAGCGGTGAGGAACTCGCCGAAGAACGTGGCCAAGCCCTTGTGCTTGATGCCGTAGTACTGGATGAGCAGGAACACGGTGAACGCCATGCCGAGCGTGGTGTTCAAGTCCGCGGTGGGCACCACACGCAGGTAGGCCTCGTGCGGGTGGTCGCTGAGCGCTTGGTATGCACCCGGGAGCAGGTCCACCGGGAGCATGTCCATGAAGTTCATGAGGAACACGAGGCAGAAAATGGTGAGCGCGAGCGGCGCCACCAGCCTGCCGCGACCGTGGAAGGTTTCCTTGACCATTTGGTCCACGAATTCCACGAGCATTTCGATGAAGCACTGCAGCTTGCCCGGCACGCCGGCCGTGGCACGACGCGCGACACGCAGGAACAGCACCACGAAGAACAGCGCCAGCGCCACCTTCACGGCGATGCTGTCCACATGCAAGCCGTTCACTTCCATGTGATGGAGGTGATGCTTGATGTAGCCGGTCATTCCGCCGCCAGTTTCTTCGGTCGCCATCAGCGCCTCACTTGACCTTAGCCAACCCGACCCAAAACCCGATCTGTGCGGCGATGACGCCTAGCAGAACCGGCAGGGGGGCCAACGCCACCTTCCCGAGAGCCAGCCACAAACCGCAGCCGACCCAAAGCCATTTCAATACTTCGGCGGAGTACCAAGCCCGCGCCAGCTGCGGCACCGGAGCGATGCCGGGGCGAAACAGGCGCCACCCGAACACCACCGTACCGCTGGCCACCACTGCTGCCCCCGCCAGTGCCGCGAAGGCACCGCCAAGGCCACCGTGGGGCGGCGCGAACCAGACAAGCACCAGCGCCACCACAGCACCAGCCACCGCCTGCCACATTGCGTAAGCCAACACCATTCGCCTCGAAGCGTGCATTTGCGGGTGCATTTGCGCTCCTGGCGGGGTGGGGGCCACAAAAAAAGAACCACCGACGCTACCCGTGTGGGGTGTGCCCAGTGGCCCTCTCGTTCAACGTGGTGCCCGGCGCAGGCAACGGCCTACTTCGAGCCCGCGCAGTATAGGGGGATTTTTGCAGTGCTTCAACCGCCAGAAGCGTCAGCGCTCTGCCTGCGCGCGACAGGCAGCGGGCGGCTTCAGTAGTCGTTGCCGCCGCGCAGGTGCGCCAGAATGCCGTCGAGCACGTCGAGGCTGGTGTAGTCGATGACCAGCTGACCGTGCCCCTTGGCCCCCTGACGGATTTGCACGCGGGCGCCGAGGCGGTCGGAGAGGTCCGTTTCCAGCCGGCGCAGGTCCGGGTCGACGGGCTTCGGCGGCTGCGGAGGCGTGTGGGTCGTCGCGGCACGCACGCGGGCTTCCGTTTCGCGCACGCTCCACTTGCCCGCCACCGCCTGCTCGGCCAGCGCTTGCTGCCGGCTGGCATCGGGCAGGCCCAACAAGGCACGGGCATGGCCCATGTCCAGTTGCCGGCCTTCCACCAGCGCGCGGACCGCTTCCGGCAATTCCAGCAAACGCAGCAGGTTCGACACGCCAGCACGCGAACGGCCGACAGCTTGCGCGGCCTCTTCGTGCGTCACCTCGAACTCGAGGATAAGCCGCTGCAGCGCGCGGGCCTCTTCCAAGGGGTTCAGGTTTTCGCGCTGAATATTCTCGATGAGCGCCATCGCCACCGCAGCGCGGTCCGCCACTTGGCGAATGAAAACAGGGACTTGCGTGAGGCCCGCCAACTGCGCAGCGCGCCAGCGGCGTTCACCCGCAATGATTTCGTAGCGGGCCGCTTCGCCGCGCGCCACGGCCACCGGCCGGACGACGATGGGCTGCACCAACCCTTGCGCCTTGATGCTTTCCGCCAGTTCCTGCAGCGAGTCTTCGCGCATGTCTGCGCGGGGCTGGTATTGCCCGCGCTGCATGGCGCTCACCGGAAGGTAGGCGAGTTCTTCGCCAGGCGGCGGCGCCACAGCACCCGGGGCCACCGGACGCGCCGCGGGGGCTGGCGGTGCCACGGGAGCTGTGGGCGCTGGGGCCTGCTGGGCGCGCGCCTGCGCACCGGCCGCCACTTGCTTGGCCGTGGTGCTGCCGAGCAGCGCTTCCAAACCGCGGCCGAGACCGCCTTTCTTCATTGCCATTAGTCTGCTGCTTCCGCTTCGGCGGGCTCGCCGGCCGCTGCTTCTTCGTCGCGGCGGATCATCTCGCCGGCGAGGGCGAGGTAAGCCAGCGCGCCGCGGCTTTCCTTGTCATGGTACAGGGCTGGCAAGCCGTACGACGGCGCCTCCGCCAGGCGCACGTTGCGCGGAATGACGGTGCGGAACACCTTGTCTTCGAAGTGCTGGATGAGCTGCGCGCTCACCTCGTTCGTGAGCGTGTTGCGCGGGTCGTGCATGGTGCGCAGGATGCCTTCCAACTGCAGCCCCGGGTTGATGGAGGCACGCACCTGCTCGATGGTGGACATGAGCGCGGCGAGACCTTCCAGCGCGAAGTATTCGCACTGCATGGGCACCAGCACGCTGTCCGCGGCGGCCAAGGCGTTCACCGTCAGCAAGTTCAACGACGGCGGGCAGTCGATGAGCACCACGTCGTACTGGTCCAGCACGGGCGCCAGCGCATTCTTCAGGCGCAGCTGGCGGCCTTCTTCCAGCGCCATCAGGTGCACTTCGGCGGCGGTGAGGTCGCCGTTCGCGCCAACCAAGGCAAAGCCCGCCGGCTGCAGCGGCACGGTGGCTTCCGCAAGCGTGCATTCCGCCAGCAGCACTTCCAGGATGGAACGCTCTAGCGTGGATTTATCGAGCCCCGAGCCCATGGTGGCGTTGCCTTGAGGGTCCAGGTCGATGAGCAGCACACGCCGCTTGGTGGCCGCCAAAGAGGCCGCAAGGTTGATGCTCGTGGTGGATTTCCCCACCCCGCCCTTCTGGTTGGCAACTGCAATAACCCGGTTCATTCGCGGCAGAGTTCCACAAGATGGCGCTCGTCGTAAAGCCCCGGCACGCTCAAAGGCTGTACCCCGGCCACTTTCCAGCGGTCGCCGGCGATGTCTTTCACCCCGCGGCGCAGGGCGGCCAGTTCCTCTTCAGGCACCTTGCCCTTCATGGCCAGCAGGCGCCCGCCGGGGGCGGCCAAGTGGCCGGCATTGCGGGCGAAATCTTCGAGGCTGGACAGCGCGCGCGCCGTCACCACGGCAAAGGCCCCGGCAAACGTGCCAACCCGGCGCAACTGTTCCGCGCGGCTGTTTTCCACCCGGGCATTGTCGAGGCCAAGCCCATGGGCGGTGGCACCCACGTGGCGCGCCTTCTTGCCGATGGAATCCACCAGCAGGAAATCGAGATCGGGGCGCAGGATGGCGAGCGGCAACCCGGGAAAGCCGGCGCCGGTGCCGATGTCCGCGACGCGCAGGGTGTAGGGGTCGAAGCCGTCCTCTTCGTAGGGGCTGGCGACCGTATCGGCAGCACTAGCGACAGCACTGGCGGCAGCATTGGCGGCAGCGCTGGCAGCGTCAGGGTCGGCGGCGGCATCGACAGCCTCCAGCGACGGCAAGAAGGGCAGCAGCGAAAAGCTGTCGAAGACGTGCTTCACCAACATGTCCGGCCGGGCGCGGATGGCGGTGAGGTTGAACTGCGAGTTGGCTTCGCCGGTGCGGTCCAGCAGTTCCTGCAGTTGGTCCAACTGGCGCGCGGTAGCCACCACAGCGAACTGTTCGAGCGCCGCCACTATTTGGATGCGCTCGGCGGCGTGTTCAGCAGCCGTAGGGGGCGTGTATTCGCGGACGGTCATGGGCGGGACTCGGGTTGGGCAACAGGTTGGGGGGCGACGCCGGCTTCAACGATGGCCACCAAAGGCAGCGCCGTCTTTTCCATGGGCCCGCGCTGCCGCGCCGCCGCCACCGCAGCGCGCAAGGCCGCCTGTTCGGTGGGCGCCAACGTGCGCCAGTTTTCCGCAAAGCCTTCCACGTCGTACACCTCCACCCCCAGCAAACCCTGCGCCAAAGTGCCACCGACGCTCGGGTAGCGGGAATCCCCCGCCTGCTTGCCGAGTGGCGCCTGGCCAGACAGGGTCGCGAACGTGTTCGCCGCCCCGCCGTATTCGCCCTGCTGCAGATAGATTTCCGCCAGCAGCGCCCGCGCCTCCCAGGAGTTGCGGTCGCGCATGATGGCCGATTCGGCGAGCCCGCGCGCGTCTTCAAGCTTGCCGGCGGCCACGGCGGCGTGGGCAGCCGTGAGCGGGTCGTCTGCGGCGCCCGTTTCGCCGGCGGCGGAGCCGGCGGATTGCATTTCGATCTGCAGCGCGATGATGGCTTCCGCGGCGAGGTCGCGCTGGAGGCTGGAAGGCAGGCGCGGCAGCGCCGCCATGGCAGCTGCGAGGTCCGCGCGGGCGCCGTCGGCTTGGCCGGCCTGCAAGCGCGCCTTGGCGCGGCCCACCAAGGCATCGGCGGCATCCGGGCTGAAGCCCAGCGCGAGGGAATACGCCACAGCGGCGCGGGCGGCATCGCCCTTCGCCAGCCACACCTCGGCCACGGCCAGGTAACCGCTGCGAAGGTTCACGCCGCGTGCTTCGCCAGCCAACGCCGACAAACGCTCCAAGGCACGGTCCGCGTTGCCGCGGTCCAGCAGGAACCGGGCAGAAGCCACGCGGGCTTCAAACAGCAACTGCGGCTCTTCGGCCTCTTCCGCCAGGCTTTCCCAGGCGGCGAGGTCCGCCGCAGCCACATCGGTGCGGCCTGCTAACACGGCCAAGGCGGAACGTTCGCGAAGCACCGCCACCACACCGGCGCCATCGTTGGCCGCACGGGCTGCGGCCTCGGCACGGTCGGCGGCGGCCATGGCGGCCTCGGGCTGTTCCTGCAAACGCGCCGCACGGGCCAGCAGCAGCTCTGCCTCCACGTGCTGGTCAGCAGCGAGGCGGGGGTGGGCCAGGGCTTGGCGCAGCCACGTGGTAGCGGCCGCGGCGTCGCGCGCGTTCAGCGCTTCTTCGGCGCGGGACAAAGATTCGGCTGGAGAAATGGCGGCGGTGGCACGGGCTGGGTTGGTGGAAGCACGAGCCGTTGCCGCTACCGGCTGGGCCACGGCCTGCACTGAGGTCGGCACTGAGGCCTGCCCCGCGGTCGACCCCGAGGCCTGTACTGAGGCGGCAACCCCAAACAACCACAAACAACCAAGGAGGAGCGAACGCATATGGGTATTGTAGAGACTTGGAGGACGAATACCGATGCGCATGAATTGGTGGAAGTGGCACCAGTGGCTGGCCTTGTTGGTGGGGCTGCAAGTACTGGCGTGGGCGAGCAGTGGCTTGTTCATGTCCGTGGTGCCCATCGAGAAAGTGCGCGGGGAACATCTCGTTCACGAAGCCGCCAAGGTGAACTTGCGCGCAGCGGCGGCGAGCACCGCCCCATTGGCAGTGGTGTTAGCTGCCGTGAACGGCCCCGTGGACGGGCTGGAACTGACCCAAGTGGATGGCCGCGCGGTCTGGCGTGTGCAGCAGGGCAAGGCCTTCACTCTCGTGGAAGCCGACAGTGGCGTGGTGCTTTCGCCGCTGGACGCAGCAGCAGCGCAACGCATTGCCGCCGCTGACTATGCCGGCACTGGTGCCGTGCAAAGCGCAACGCTGCTGACAACTGAGCCGCCCATCGAATACCGCGGACCTTTGCCCGTCTGGCAGGTGCATTTCAACGATCCGGAAGGATTGCGGATGTACGTCTCGCCGTTCACCGGCAAGGTGGTGGCACGGCGCACCAACACTTGGCGCGTCTACGACTTTCTGTGGTCGCTGCATATCATGGATTACCGCGAGCACGAAGACTTCAACCATCCACTGCTCATGGCGTTCGCGGCGGGCTTGCTGGTGCTGACGCTGACCGGCGGCGTGCTGCTTTACCGGCGCTTCAAACCTATCTCGCGCAACCGCTCGTCGAGATAGTCACCCGCCGTCGTGGGCGGGTGGCGCAAGGGGCGCTCCGCCGTAACGCAAGACGGCAACGCTGCGAGAGACGTGGCGTTGGTGGGGTGCAGGAAGAACGGCATGGAATAGCGGCTGGCGTTAGCGATGTTCGCGAACTCGCCGCCCGGGTTCACCACGCGGTGTGTGGTGGCGGGAATAACCCCGTTCGTCAGGCGCGCGAGCATATCGCCCGAATCCACAATCAGGTTCCGCGGCTCCGTTTCCACCGGCAACCAAGTGCCATCGCGGTCCAACAACTGCAAGCCACCACCGCGCGCTGCCACCAACAGCGTGAGCAAGTTGATGTCTTCATGGGCAGCACTGCGCACGGCGCCAGGCGCCACACCTGCCCCCACCGGCGGATAGTGGATAACGCGCAGTACCGAATTGCCGGCAACGCAGCGGGTGGCGAACCAGCCCGCGGGTAATTGCAACGCCGGCTCCAGCGCCGCCAGCAGCTGTTGGCCCGCGCCGTCGAGCGCGGAATAGAGCGAGGAAAACACTTCGCGCAGCGTTTCGGGCGCAGCAGGCCAGACATTGGGCGGGTAGTGTTCGGGGTCCAACTCCCCGTCTCTCTCTGGCACTGCCTCGCGGCCCACGGAGTAGAACTCCTTCAGGTCCGGTACCGCGTGGTTCTTGGCGTGTTCGGT
>CALPVO020000014.1 GCA_943327025.2 Janthinobacterium lividum | reverse complement strand
GCCAGCCATAGGGCAAGCATCGCCCAACCTCCGCTGGCCGAGTGACCCGCATGGGGGGGCAAGCGCCGCGACGACAAGTCCCGCAAGTGCTGAACTACTGCTGAAGGGCCGGCCAAAAACGAACTGAAGCGCGCTGTGCGGGTACCGAACAGGCCCCAACCCAATCGAAACAACACGGCGATCAACACGGTGACACCGCAAGCGCGGTGAACCACGAACCACTCTTCGAGACGTTCGCCCGTCCACCAAGCACCCAGCACTGCAACCGCCAACACCCAATGCGTGACCCGCACTGGCCAGTCCCACACCTTCACCCCTGCCGTCATGGCTTGCTGCTCCTCGGGTTGCGCCCGCCGACCACCATGACCGGCCTCGTCTACTGTCGCGCTTCGCGTATCCTACCGCCGCCCCCTACGGAGTGACACATGACTGCGACAACCACCGCCACGGACCCACGCCTGGCCGGCTTGTTCCGCCGCTTTGCCGCCGGCTTCTATGACGGTCTGCTGCTGCTGGCGCTAGCGATGATTGCCGGACTTCTCGTGTTCATCGGCGCCGGGGGACTGTCGCGTCCATTAGGGACGTTGCAGGCGCCTTCACTGCTAGAACGACTGGCCAACTTGCTGCTGGTGTTCACCTTCGTGACCCTCTATTTCAGCTACGGCTGGCGAAAAGCGGGCCAGACGCTCGGCATGAAGGCGTGGAAGATTCGCACCGAATACCCGGATGGGACCTTGCTGCATTGGGGAGGCGTGCTGCGCCGCCTGGGCTGTGCCGCGCCGTTCTATTTGCTGCTGCTGATGTCCACACTCGGGCTCATGCAACAGCGCTACCTATTGGCCCTGGTGCTGTGTCTGCCAATGCTGGCGAACGCTAGTTGGCTGTTGTGGACACGCCAAGGTGCGCTGCACGATCTGTGGTCCGACACCCGCGTGGTGGTAGTCCCGGAACCACCAAAGGCCTGAAGCTGCACCGTCCGGGGCGCTAAACCCCTGGCACGCCGTTAGCGTGCGCGAGCGAGCAGCACGCCGGTTACAGTAGCGAGCAGCACCGACGGGCCCCAACCGATGAGTACCGGGTCGAGCCCATACACTTGGCCGCTGTTTTCCAGCGTCCGAGTGAAGAGAAACAGGGCAACGCCCAATAAAATCCCCGTAACGGTTTGCCGGCCACCGCCGCCGGAACGGGCCAGTGCCGAGGTGAAGGGCACCGCCAGCATGCACACCAGGATGACGCTCAACAGCCGCGCGACCCGTGACCAGAAAGCGATTTCGAAGGGAACGGCAGAAAGACCATTGCGCCGCTGGTACTCCACGTAACGCCAGAGGCCGGAAATGGACAGGGACGACGGATTCACTACGGCGAGACCCAAGAAATCCGGCGATAGGCCGGTCTGCAGGTTCTCCACGCGGGGGCCCGCCGTGGTGACGCCTCGGGCAGTCACGCGGGTTTCGCGCCAACCCTCCAGCGCCCAAGTACCGGTGCCCACGGTCCGTGCGGAAGCCGCCGTAGCCATGGCGACCAGTCGCCGTTTCTCATCAAACTCGAACACGGTCAGCGCACTGAAGCGCCCATCCGCATTTTGCTGGCCGATGGACATGACATAGCGACCGTCGCGTACCCAGGCGCCGCCAGCGCCGGTCAGGGTACCGAGTTCCACATCAGCAAACCGGGCAAAGGCCTTCGACTGGCGCGAGAGCAAGTCGAGCGAGGGCGCTACCCACTGCGCCAGCACCAGCATCAGCACCGAGAGCATGGCTCCCCCACCCGCTACGGCAAAGGCCAGACGCCAAACCGAGATACCGGTCGCCCGCATCACCACGAGTTCCCCGTCACGCTGCAGGGTCCCCAGACCAAGCAATGTACCGACCAGCGCCGCCATGGGCATGAGTTCGAATGCCTGCCCGGGTAACTGGCACAAAGTGAACAGGAAGGCATCCAACGTGCCGTAGGAGCCATGACCGATGTCACCCTGCTGGCGCAGAAAAACGAACAGCGCGCCAAGCGAGAGCAGCACGGCCAAGACTAGCGCCGTGTAAAGCAGCACAGTCTTCGCCAGATAGCGGTCGAGAAGTGTCATACGGCCGCCTGCGGTGCTGCGGCGCCACGGCGACGCAACCATAACGGTGACTGGCGGTGCAACAGCCACAAGGCCAGCACCACCACCAGTGCGTGTACCCACCACACTCCCACCCAAGGACCAATCTTGCCCTTCTCCAACCACACGCGTGCGGCACCAATGAGATTGCTGTAGATGAAGTACAGCAAAATGGCGTAGCCCATGCGGGAATAGCGCCCTTGCCGCGGCTGCAGCTCCGCCAAAGGCACAGCGAGCAACGCCAACACCAGCGTCATAAGCGGTAGCGACACCCGCCACTGCCATTCCGCGAGATCGCCGGCGTCACCGGACGTCCACAATTGGCGAGTGGTCTTGGCCTCACGACGGTCGGCGCCCGTATTGCCCACCGTGACGCGCACGGGAATGGCATGTTCAGCGAAACGGATGCGGCGAAACTCCCGGCTGCCGGGCGTCCCTTCGTAGCGTTCGCCATCGAACAGACGGATGACGTGTAGGTCCCCGCCTTCGGCCACCTCATGCGTAGCACTGGCGGCCGTCGCCACCTCGACCGCGTCGCCATCACGCCGTTCCACGAAGACGCCCAGTAGACGTCCCTCAGGTGTTACGGACTCAGCGTAGAAAACCGCCTTACCACCAGCGAAGGCGCGGAACTTGCCCGGCTCCAGTTGCCCGAACTGCGCATTGCGCAGGGCCTCGCGGCTCAATTGCTGCGCACGTGCCGAGGCCGCGGGCGCGAGGTCCAAGGTAAGCCAGGCCAAAGCCAAGGCCACCACGGTAGCGAGCAGCAGGATAGGCCGGTACAAGGAGGCCGGCCCGCGACCACAGGCCCTCATCGCGGCCATTTCGCTCTCATGGTAAAGCCGGCCAACGCCCATCACCACCGCCAGCAACATACCCACCGGGACCAGCACAGTGAGGTTCTGTACCGAAGTGAGCGCAATGACGGCCCCGACGATCTCGCGCGGCAACTGGCCAGAGGCTGCCTGCCCCAACACCCGCGCCACCTGATTTGAGACGAGAATGACTAACAGCACACCCGTGACGGCCAGCCACGCTGTGGCGACCTCGCGGAGGACGTAGCGATCGAAGGTTCCGAGACGGATGAAGTACACTTGGGGCCTTTGGCAACAGCTCGCGGCGTGACGCTACACCATCCGCCCGCGCAGCCCAAGCCGCTACCGTCCAGAGGTGCTCAAATGGAATTCTACGCAGTGGCGGGTGGCCCGTCTTCGAAGTCCGCAGCCTGCGCCGTGGTCGGGGTCTACGAAGGCGGCGAGATGGCCGCCTCCGGACAGGCCGCCGACGCCCGCCAGAAGGGTCGTATCGCAGCGCTTCTGAAGGCTGGGGACTTCGCCGGGCGTACCGGTGAAAGCTGGCTGCTGGAAGGCGCGCCGCGCACCTTGCTGGTCGGTCTGGGCGCGCGGAAGTCGTGGTCACGCAAGGGCTATCGCCGCGCTATCACCAGCACCGTTCAGGCCCTCGCCAAAACGCAGGTTACCGACGCCATCGTGCTGTTTGCGCAGGAACCCCTGCCGGACACGGACACCTACTACCGCGCGCGTTTCCTCGCGGAAGGCGCGCTCGCGGCGCTTTACCGCGTCAATGACCTCAAGTCCGCCAAGAAGCCGGCACCGGCGAAGCTCTCGCGCCTAGGCCTAGCCGTGGCCGAGAAGGGCGACCTCAAGGGAGCCATGCGCGGCCTCGAGGAGGGCGCCGCCATCGGGGCCGGCGTCGCGCTAACGCGCAATCTCGCCAACCTTCCGGGCAATGTTTGCACGCCGACGCACTTGGCAAACACCGCCAAGGACCTCGCCCGTCGCCACAAGGGCTTGCGCGTGAAGATCCTTGGCGAAACCGAGGTGCGCAAACTGAAGATGGGCTCGTTCCTGTCCGTGGCGCGCGGCTCGGAAGAGCCGCTCAAGTTCATCGTCATGGAGTACCACGGCGGCCTTTCCGGCGTGGCGCCCGTGGCTCTGGTGGGCAAGGGCATCACTTTCGATACCGGCGGCATCAGCCTGAAGCCCGGCGCTGCCATGGACGAGATGAAGTTCGACATGGGTGGTGCGGCCAGCGTCTTCGGCACGCTGGAAGCACTGGCCTCGATGCGTGCCCCGGTCAATGTGGTGGGCATCGTCGCTGCCTGCGAGAACATGCCCAGCGGCCGCGCCACCAAGCCCGGCGACGTGGTGCGCTCCATGCAGGGCCTGACCATCGAAGTGCTGAACACGGACGCGGAAGGCCGCCTCATCCTGTGCGATGCCCTCACCTATTCGCGACGTTTCAAGCCGAAGGTGGTCATCGACATCGCGACGCTCACCGGTGCGTGCGTGGTGGCGCTAGGTGCTCCGTACTCGGGCCTCATGGGCAATGATGAGGAACTCATCCGCGACCTCGACACCGCCGGCCGTCGCGCCGACGACCGCGCTTGGCACTTACCCTTGGGCGATGAGTACGTGGAGATGCTGCGCAGCAACTTCGCGGACCTCGCCAATATCGGTGGTCGCGATGCTGGAGCACTCACGGCTGGCGCGTTCCTGTCGAAGTTCACCGACGGCCTGAAATGGGCCCATCTGGACATCGCCGGCACCGCTTGGCTCGGGGGCGCGCAGAAGGGCGCGACGGGGCGTCCGGTGCCCCTGCTGGTGGACTATCTGCTGCGCCAAGGCTAAACCTAGGCCTGAACCCAGCGCTGAACTCAGGCCTAATCCCCGCTTCCCGCTTTCCGAATTCCCTTGCGAGTCGACATGGACAAGAGTTACCAGCCCCAGGACATCGAGCAGCGTCTCTACGCCAAGTGGGAAGCAGAAGGATGCTTTCCGCCACGCCCCGAGGACGATGGTCAGCCGCCTTACTGCATCGTCATTCCGCCGCCGAACGTCACCGGCACGTTGCACATGGGGCATGCCTTCAACAATACGGTCATGGACACGCTCGTGCGGTTCCACCGCATGGAGGGCAACGACACACTCTGGCAACCCGGAACGGACCATGCCGGCATCGCCACGCAAATGGTGGTGGAACGGCAGCTGAACGCTGAAGGCAAGACACGTCATGACCTCGGCCGTGACGCGTTTCTGGAACGTGTGTGGACGTGGAAGGGCCAATCCGGCGGCACCATCAACGGGCAGCTGCGTCGCCTAGGCAGTTCATTGGACTGGAGCCGCGACCGCTTCACCATGGACGAGGGCCTGTCGAAGGCGGTGACCGAGACCTTCGTGCGCCTGCACGACGAGGGGCTCATTTACCGCGGCAAGCGCCTGGTGAACTGGGACCCGGTGCTCCACACCGCGCTCTCGGACCTCGAGGTGCTGTCGCACGAAGAGCAGGGCTCACTGTGGTCCTTGCGTTACCCACTCGCAGACGGCAGCGGCCATTTGGTGGTCGCCACCACGCGCCCGGAAACCATGCTCGGCGACACCGCTGTGGCTGTGCACCCCGAAGACGAGCGCTACGCGCACTTGGTGGGCAAACACATCCGTCTGCCACTCACGGGACGCGACATCCCCATCATTGCGGATGACTACGTCGAGCGCGAGTTCGGCACCGGCTGCGTCAAGATTACGCCGGCACACGACTTCAACGACTACGAGATGGCCCAGCGCCATTCGCTGCCACTACTCAACATCCTCACCAAGGATGCGCGCCTGACAGACGACGTACCGGAGGCCTATCGCGGTCTCGACCGTTTCGTGGCACGCAAGCGCATCGTGGCGGACCTCGAAGCGCTCGGCTTGCTAGAAGAGGTCAAAGCGCACACCCTCATGGTGCCGCGTGGCGATCGCAGCAACGCCGTCGTGGAGCCCTGGCTCACGGACCAGTGGTACGTGCGCATCGCGCCGCTGGCGGAACCGGCCATCAAGGCCGTGGAAGATGGCCGCATCCAGTTCGTCCCCGCGAACTGGGACCGCACCTATTACGAATGGATGCGCAACATCAAGGACTGGTGCATCAGCCGCCAGCTGTGGTGGGGCCACCGCATTCCGGCGTGGTACGACGCCGCCGGCAATATCTACGTGGGTCGCGACGAGGCCGAAGTCCGGGCAAAGCATTCGCTTGCCGCCGACCTCGTCCTCAACCGCGACGAGGACGTGCTCGATACTTGGTTCTCCTCGGCTCTTTGGCCGTTCAGCACTCTGGGCTGGCCCGAGAAAACACCGGAACTACGCCGCTTCTACCCCACGGCAGTACTGGTCACCGGCTTTGACATCATCTTCTTCTGGGTCGCCCGCATGATCATGTTCGGGTTGAAGTTCATGGACGATGTGCCATTCCGCACGGTCTATGTCCATGGCCTCATCCGCGACCACGAAGGCCAGAAGATGTCGAAGTCGAAGGGCAATGTGCTGGACCCCATCGACCTCATCGACGGCATTGCCCTCGAAGACCTCGTCGCCAAGCGCACCACCGGCCTCATGCAGCCGCACTTGGCCGCAGGCATCGAAAAATCGACGCGGAAGCAGTTCCCCGATGGCCTCGCCGCCTACGGTACCGATGCGCTACGTTTCACTTTTGCTTCGCTCGCCACCTTGTCCCGCGACATCCGCTTCGACGTCGGCCGTATCGAGGGCTATCGCAATTTCTGCAACAAGCTGTGGAACGCGGCGCGCTATGTGCTGATGACCACCGAAGGGCAGGACCTGAATGCCGAAGGCGCGGAGCTGTCGCTGGCGGACCGCTGGATTCGCTCGCGTCTGGCCCATGCCGTCGGTGGCGCACGCGCAGGTCTCAAGGATTACCGTCTCGACGCGCATGCCCAAGCGCTCTACGAGTTCAGCTGGTACGAATACTGCGACTGGTATCTGGAACTGTCGAAGGCGGTGCTGCAGTCGGATACCGCCACCGAAGCGCAGAAGCGCGGCACGCGCCGTTCGCTCGTGGAAGTACTCGAAACCACGCTGCGCGCGTTGCACCCGCTCATGCCGTTCATCACCGAAGAAATCTGGCTGCGCACCGCGCCAGCGCTCGGCATGGAAGCTACCACCATCATGCGGCAGCCCTACCCCGTGGCGGGCGCGCGTGACGAAGCGGCCGAAGCCGAACTCGGCTGGGTGCAACAGGTGGTGCTCGGCTTGCGACGCATTCGCGGAGAGATGGATATTGCGCCGAGCAAGCGCTTCACCGTCTTGGTGAAGGATGCTTCGCCCAGCGAACTGGCCCGCCTCGCGGCGAACAGCCGTGCCATTGAACGCCTCGCCAATACGGAGCCTCCGCAAATCGTCGCCCCGGGCGCCGCCACGCCGGAATCCGCCGTGGCCTTGGTGGACCAGATGCAACTGCTGGTGCCCATGGCGGGCCTCATCGACGTCGCCGCGGAAATTGGTCGCCTCGAGAAGCAGCGCGCCAGAATTGCCGCTGAAGTGGCCAAGGCAGAAGCGAAGTTATCCAAGGAAAGCTTCGTCGCCAACGCACCACCGGCGGTGGTGGCGCAAGAACGGGAGCGCATCGCGAAGTTCGCTCAGGAACTGGCCACCTTCGATGCGCAGTTGGCACGCGTTCGCGCGCTGGCGGGAGCGTAAGCCATGGTGCTGGGCAGCCAGGAAGCGAAGGCCGCCCGGCAAGCGCTGCAGCCCGTGCTCGCGGCGCTGGAAGGTATTGTTCTTGGCAAACGGCCACAGTTGGAACTGTCGCTGTCGTGCTTGCTGGCCGGCGGCCACTTGCTATTGGAAGACCTGCCCGGCGTCGGCAAAACGACGCTGGCGCACAGTTTGGCCCGCGCCCTCGGGCTGGCTTTTCGTCGGCTCCAGTTCACCAGCGACTTGCTCCCCGCGGATGTCACCGGTAGCCGGGTGTTCGATGCCCCCACCGGCACCTTCGTGTTCCATGCCGGCCCCGTATTCGCGGAGGTGCTGCTGGCGGATGAATTGAACCGCGCCACCCCGCGGGCGCAAGGCGCGTTGCTCGAGGCCATGGAAGAACGGCAGGTTACCGTCGACGGCGAAACGCACTTACTGCCGGTACCGTTCTTCGTCATCGCCACGCAAAACCCCTTGCTGCAAGCAGGCACATTCCCACTACCCGAAAGCCAACTGGACCGTTTTCTCATGCGGCTATCGCTGGGCTACCCGTCCCCAGAGCATGAACGTGCGTTACTCCTTGGCGAGGACCGCCGCGAGTTGGTGGCACGCCTCACACCGTGCCTGTCCCGCGAAGCCTTGCTGGCACTTCAGGCGGCGGTGCGCCGTGTTCATGCCTCCCCCGCCCTGCTCGATTACCTGCAGGCGCTAGTCGGCGCAGTAAGGCACCACGACTTGCTCGAGGGCGGGCTTTCGCCGCGTGCCGTCATGGCTCTGCTGCGTGCGGCGCAGGCGCAGGCTTTGCTGAACGGCAGGCACGGCGTCATCCCGGAAGACCTGCAGGCCGTCTTCGTGGCAGTGGTCGCGCACCGCGTGCAGGTGCGTGGCAATACCGGTTCACCGCGTAACGCCGCTAGCAGCCTAGCCGTCCTGACGGATCTTCTCGCCAATACTCCTGTGCCCTGAAGGCAGCGGACATGTCCCGGTTCCGGCAAGCCGTTGCACGCTGGACACTCCGCCGCCAAGGAGCGGACCTCGGCGAGTTCGAACTCCATCGACGTCGCCTTTACATCGTACCAACGGGGCTGGGATTCGCGTACGCCACCATGCTGCTGGCCATGCTGGTGGGCGGACTGAACTACGGCAACAATCTCGCCCTGCTGCTCACCTTCTTGTTGGCTGCCGCGGGTTGGGTCGCCATGCACCAAGCCCATGCCAACTTGCAAGGCATCGTGGGCCACTTGCAGGGAACAGCACACACCAACGCCCCCACCGGGCCAGTCGACTTTCATCTCGCCCTGCGCATTCCGGACAACCGACCACGCCCGGACCTCGAAATCGATGGACCCGCGCGCGCCGGGTTGCCCCAACCCCGCGTGGTATCTCTGGTCCCCGGGCAAACGGTTCACGTTCATTGGACCCAACCCACGACGCCAGGACTACTGCGGGTTCGGCTCGCCACCCGTTACCCCCTTGGGTTGTTCCGCGCCTGGACTTGGATCCATCCGCCAACCCCGGCATCCGCCCCCACGGCAGCCACGACCCCACAGCGTGGTGATGCAGGGGACATCGAACAACTGACCGCATCGCCGAGCGGAGACGGCGATGTGGTCAGCCTCCGCGCTTGGCGAGAGGGCGACCTCTGGCAACGCATCGCCTGGCGCGCCTCAGCTCGCCTCGGACGCCGGGTGGTCATGGAGCGCGCCTGGCAGGCACCGCCGGAGCAAACCCGTCCCACGGCCCTGCTTCGACCGCCGGAAGCGCCGCCACCGGCTAACACTGCGCTGGATCCTCGCACCCTAAAGCCAGCCTTACTGGCCCTTGGTATGGCAGGTGCCTTGCTATGGGGACATGTACCTTGGCTGGTCAGCGGGTTTCTGGCGGCCTGCCTCCTGTGGCGTTGGCTAGTCACCACGCGTCACTGGCCGTTGCCGCCCCGCTGGCTGAAGCTGTTGTTGGCTTTGGTGGCAGCCATGGGCGTGTTGCTCGCCTTCCGCACATGGAATGGTTTGGCCGCCGGTAGCGCCTTGCTGGTCACCATGGCAGCCCTGAAACTGACGGAAACCCGCGACCGACGCGACCTCGGCGTGCTGTTTTTCCTGGCGGCGTTTCTCACGTACTCCGCCGTCCTGACCAGTGGTGCACCGACCACCGCCCTGCTGGCACTAGGTACCTTGTGGTTAGCGCTCGCGGCTCTGGTGGCCTGCGCCCGCCCCCCCGGCAGCACCGGCGAACTACCACTCCTGCGACAGACCGGTAGGACCTTGCTCTACGGCCTGCCTATAACGGCGCTGCTGTTCCTGTTCGTTCCGCGAATCGAAGGACATTTCTGGTCTCTGCCCTCAGAAGGCCGTGCGCTGAGCGGCTTAGGCGACGAGATGCGCCCCGGCGACATCAGCGAACTGTCCCTGTCCGACGACCCCGTGATGCGCGTGTTCTTCACCGGCAAACTGCCGCCGCGATCGCAGCGTTACTGGCGCGGGCCAGTACTGCATGACTTCGACGGCGGCACGTGGCGCGCTGCACGCGGTACGCCCTACCCAAAGCTATCACCGCTACCCCAGGGCCAGGCCATCTCCTACCGCGTGCTGCTGGAAGCTACGCAACACCGCTACCTGCCCCTGCTGGAACGTGGGCTCAGTTGGAATCTGCCGCAGGCCAGCCAAGGCTGGGACCTCACGGTGCAAGCTGAGCAGCCGGTAACTTCACTGCTCGCTTATGCAGCCACGAGTTACCCCGCCGCCGTCATTTCGGGGGAGCTGCCGTTGTCGCTACGTCGCCGCGCACTGCAGTGGCCAGCGGGAACGAACCCGCAGACCTTGGCGTGGGCAGCACAACTGCGGTCCGCCTATCGCGACGATCGCGAGCTACTGCAAGCCGTCTTGCAACACTTCAGCGAACCGCCGTTCACCTACACGCTCACGCCGCCGCAACTCGACAACACCAACGCCGTAGACGAATTTCTGTTCGGAACGAAGCAGGGTTTTTGCGGCCATTACGCCTCGGCGCTGGCGGCAGTGGCCCGCGCCGCCGGCATTCCCGCACGCGTGGTCACAGGCTACCAAGGGGGCGAATGGAACCGCATTGGCAAATATCTGCTGGTAAGGCAGGCCGACGCGCACGCCTGGGTGGAAGTCTGGCTGCGTGGACAAGGGTGGGTACGCATCGACCCCACCGCTGCAGTCGCGCCCGAACGCGTAGAACAAGGCCTCGATGGCGCGCTTGGCGCAGATGAACCCGTGCCCGGCCGATGGTCATCCCGGTGGCAATGGCTAGGCGAGGCGCGCTCCTTGGTAGACGCCGCACGCACCGCTTGGCAACAGCAGTTTCTGCAATTTGATCGAACCGCTCAGGAACAACTGGCGGCGAAATTAGGATTCGGCGAGGACGGTCTGGGCAGCGTCGTCCGTGCGCTCGTCGCATTACTTGGCGCGGCAGGAGCGGTGCTGTTCGTCATGGTGGTGCGCACCGGTAACTGGCGGCGTCCCTCCCGGTGGGAACGAGAATGGCGCCGCGCCTGCCGGCGCGCAGCCAAAGCAGGCCTGCCACGCGCTGCAGGCGAAGGGGAACTGACCTATGCCGAGCGCGTGGCCATGGCGCACCCGCCACTCGCCGCAGAGTTAAGGGTCGCGGCGCAGGCTTATACCGCTTGGCGCTACCTACCGAAGGAGTGAAACAACCCTAGCACCAGAGGCTGCGCAATCAGCCCTTGCGCCATGCACTGGGCGCCACACCGTAGTGAGCACGGAAGCAGCGCGAAAAGTATCCGCTGTCGTTGAAGCCGCACTCGTGAGCGATTTCCGTGACTGCCCGGCCCGCGTGCACGGATAGCAAGGAGGCTGCCTTTTCCAGACGGCACTGGGTGATGTACATCGAGGGCGTCAGCCCCACCTCGGCAAAAGCATTCTGAACGGAGCGCGGCGACACACCGGCCTCGCGCGCCAGGCGATGAGTCCCAAGGTCCGCATCTTCCAGGCGCGCCTGCACCAAAGCTTTCAAACGATGTACCAGCGGTTTGGTGACCGCCATGGCCGGCCCACGACGTCCATTACGGACCGCGGCACCGAGCAGTGAATAGAACACAGCCTCAGCATCTTCGAGCCACTCATCGCTGACATCTGCCGCGAAGCCACTGTGCCACAAGGACAGCAGATAGGAGTGCAGCGTCTGCACGGCACTGGACGTCCCCGGCAGACGCTGTCCCAGCGCCTCACGAATATCGGGGTAACGCTCTTCCAGCGGCGCAATGGGCATTTCGACCGAAAGCATGTCCGTGCGGGCGAGCACGTCGAGCCGGTAATGTTCGGCCGGGGTATTCAGCACCAAGTCGCCGGCGCACAGCTGCGCCGCTTGGCTCCCCTGGAGGATACGGGACGTACCGCGGTGCTGAAGATGAAGCACGACGTGGGTCGGGTCACGTCCCTGCGGGTCGCCATAGCGGTCGACCACGGCGATGGGGCAACGCGGACGAAGCAGCGACAAGCTGCCGACGCGCCACCACCACATTTCGGCGTCGAACAACGGGTCCGCAGAACGCACCTGCGTACCGCTGAAGATGCGGTTGGAGATGAGGTTCCAGAACTGCAAACGTTCGTGAGGACGAACCGACGCAGTGCAGTAAGTTTCAACAGCTTGCATATCCCCCCCGGGTGTCTACCTTAGCCCGCGTCGCGGGGTACCCGCGCCAGCAAAGCTGCGCCGATGACGAAGAGGACGGCAACGGACAGAATGGACAGGCGCGGGTCACGCGTCAGCAACGCAGTGACGCCCGCCAGCAGGGGCCCAAGTACGGAGGCGAACTTGCCCATCATGTTGTAGAAGCCGAAGTACTCACCCGCTCGCCCGGCAGGTACCAAACGCCCGAAATAGGCCCGCGACAAGCTCTGTATGCCACCCTGCACCAGGCCGATGACTACTGCCAGAAGATAGAAGTCGTTTTCTGTTCGCAGGAAAGTAGCAGCCACAGTCGCCGCGGTGTACACCCCAATCGCAATAAAGATGCCCGTCCGCGGGCCCCACTTGCGTCCTAGCATCCCAAATGCCAAGGAGGCAGGGAAACCCACCAACTGGGTCAGGAGCAAGGCCTTCAGCAAGGCGTCCGATGGCAGGCCAATCGACAACCCATAGTCCACCGCCATCTTGATGACGGTATTCACGCCGTCGATGTAGAACCAATAGGCGAGCAGAAAAGCCAACAATGTACGGTGGGAGCGCAGCCCGGAAAGTGTCCCCCGTAACTCCGTGACCCCTTCCACCATGGCACGCCAAACCGTGGGACGGACTGCCGGCCGCACTTCACGCACGAACAGCATCGCCGGCACGGTGAATAGCACCCACCACACCCCCACGGTGAGAAACGACAACCGGACACCCTCAGCCGCGTCTTTCAACCCGAACCAAGCAGGCTGCGTCACCATGAGCACGTTGGCGATAAACAGAACACCACCGCCGAGATAACCCATGGCGTAGCCATAGGCCGAAACGAAATCGTATTCCGCAGGCTCCGCCACATCCGTCAGCAAACTGTCGGAGAACTGGCTGTTCCACCAGAAACCCAATGAGCCGAGCACGTACAAAGCGGATGCCAGTTCCCACTGTCCCTGCCCAGCCCAATAAAGGCCGCAGCTCATGGTGGCGCCCAGGAAGGTGGCGAGCATAAGCAAGAACATGCGCCGTCCCGCACGGTCGGCCACCGCGCCCAGCAAGGGTGCGCCCAAGGCAATAAAGGCCGAAGCAATCGTGTTGGCGATACCGAGCCGGAAGGTGCTTTCGGTCACCTCCACCCCGACACTCCAGTACTGCTTGAAGAACACCGGAAAGAATCCGGCCATCACGGTAGTGGCAAACGCCGAATTGGCCCAGTCCACGAGGGCCCAGGACCAGACTGGCCGGCGCAACAGCACGGCCCGGCGTTCGCTAGCGGTCTTCATGCAGCAAGATGCTCCCGTGTTTCGCGGAACCCGACATCGGGCCACCGCTCCTGTGTCAGCGCCAAATTCACGCGCGTAGGCGCAAGGTAGACCAGTTCACCGGCGTGGTCTATGGACAGGTGTTCGTAGGCGCGTTCACGGAACTCGGCGGCCTTCTTGTCATCCGCACAGCGCACCCACCGCGCCGTGGCCACGCTGATCGGCTCGAACACGCATTGCACACCGTATTCGTCCGCGAGGCGGAACGCCACCACGTCGAACTGCAGTTGACCGACCGCCCCCAGAATGAGGTCGTTGTTGCGCAGCGGCTTGAACAACTGGGTAGCGCCCTCTTCGCACAACTGCGCCAAGCCCTTCTGCAGGGCTTTCATGCGCAAGGGGTCCTTGAGCACGGCGCGGCGGAAAATCTCCGGAGCAAAATTCGGGATGCCCGTGAAGGACAGCTTTTCGCCCTCGGTGAAGGTGTCGCCGATGCCGATGGTGCCGTGGTTATGCAGACCGATGATGTCGCCTGCCCAGGCTTCGTCGGCGGCCTGACGGTCGGAAGCCATGAAGGTCAAGGCATCGGCTACGCGCACTTCCTTGCCGAGGCGCACGTGGTAAAGCTTCATGCCCTTCACGTAACGGCCACTACACAGCCGCATGAACGCGATGCGGTCGCGATGGGAAGGGTCCATGTTCGCCTGAATCTTGAACACGAAGCCCGTCAGCTTCGCTTCCTCAGGCTGCACTTCACGCGTGGTAGTACCGCGCGGCCGCGGCCCAGGCGCCTCCTTGACGAAAGTCTTCAGCAGCTCTTCCACGCCGAAATTGCTGATGGCACTGCCGAAGAACACGGGGGTGAGCTTCGCCGCCAGATACTCCGCCGCATCGAACGTCGGCGTGGCGCCACGCACCAGTTCCACCTCTTCGCGGAATTCTGCGGCGTCGTCGCCGAGGAAAACATCAGCCTCAGGCGAATTCAGCCCTTCAATGATGAGATTGGTACCCGCCCGTCCCTTCTCGGCAGCCTCGTAGGCATAGATGCGGTCTTCAAGCAGGTGGTAGATACCCTTCAGCCGCCGTCCCATGCCGATCGGCCAGGTGACGGGCGAACAGCGCAAACGCAGCACCTCTTCCACTTCATCCAGCAACTCGATGGGTGCGCGGCCTTCCCGGTCGAGTTTATTGATGAAGGTCATGATGGGCGTATCGCGCAGGCGGCACACGTCCATCAGCTTCACGGTGCGCTCTTCCACGCCCTTGGCGCAGTCGATGACCATGAGTGCACTGTCCACAGCTGTCAGCGTGCGATAGGTGTCTTCGCTGAAGTCTTCGTGGCCCGGCGTGTCCAGCAGGTTGACGATCGTGTCCTGGTAGGGGAACTGCATCACCGACGAGGTAACCGAGATGCCGCGCTGCTGTTCGAGAGCCATCCAGTCGGAGGTAGCGTGT
>CALPVO020000013.1 GCA_943327025.2 Janthinobacterium lividum | reverse complement strand
TGTTCCCCGTCATTGCGCAGGGTAATGGTGTAGCTGAAGGCGTAGCGGCCGTCTTCCGGTGCTGACTGTTCCTTCAGGAACGCCGTGACGACTTCGATGCGGATGGGAGGTGAGGTAGGCATGGCGGGAATATTTTGCTGGAGTGTTATCGGTGTGCGTCAGGCGCGTCAGGCGCGTCAGGCGCATTAGCGTCGCGGCATTGTAGGGCCGCGCGTGCCAGTGCAGCGAACTCGGCTGGGGATAGAGTTTCGGCACGTCGTTGTGGGTCGATGTTGGCCAAAGTGAAAGCCTCGGGAGGCACGGTGCCCTGAACCGAGTTACGCAAGGTCTTGCGACGCTGCGAGAAGGCCTTGACGACCAAATCGGCGAACAAGGCCGGGTCGGGAATCTCGAAGGGGGGTGTGGCGTGCGGCACGAGGCGCACGATGGAACTGTCCACCTTGGGCGGCGGGTTGAATGAGTGCGGCCCCACGTCGAACAGCTTCTCCACGCGTACCTTGGCCGCGAGCATGACGGTGAGTCGCCCATAGTCTTTGCAGTTGGGCGCGGCCGCCATGCGGTCCACTACTTCTTTCTGCAGCATGAAGTGCATGTCGCGCACTGCACCGGCCGCAGTGAGAAAGTGGAATAGCAGCGGCGTGGAGATGTTGTAGGGCAGATTGCCCACCAGCCGCAGCGGTGCGCCGAGTTCTGTGGCGAGGGCCCCGAAGTCGTATGAGAGCGCGTCGCCTTGGTGGACGATGAGTTCGCCGCGACCCACACAAGCCGCCTCGAGGCGCGGGATGACATCGCGGTCCAGTTCCACCACATGTAGCCGTTCGCACTCCGCGAGCAAGGGCAGCGTGAGTGCACCTAGGCCTGGCCCCACTTCCACCAAGGGCTGCCCGGGCACCGGGTCGATGGCGTCGATGATGTTGGCGATGACATTGGCATCGTGCAGGAAGTGCTGTCCGAAGCGCTTGCGGGCGCGATGCGGTGCGAACTGACTCATGCGTTCACCGTGGGGTCAGTCGAGGTAGCAGCCATGCCGCCCATGGCGCTTCTTGTCTGGGTTTCTCCCCAGGTATTGGCCAAGGCATTAGCCAAGGCATTAGCCAGCGCCACCGCAGCGACCAGGCTGCCAACGTCGGCCTTGCCGGTACCCGCCAGGTCCAGCGCCGTGCCGTGGTCCACCGAAGTGCGGATGATGGGAAGCCCGAGCGTTACGTTCACGCCCGCGCCAAAACCCACATGTTTCAGCACGGGTAGACCTTGGTCGTGGAACATGGCCAGCACGGCATCGGCTTGGGCCAAGGCCTTGGGTGTAAAAGCCGTGTCTGCCGGCAGTGGCCCGAAGGCAGCGATACCCGCTGCACGGGCGATGGCAATGGCCGGTGCAATGACGGCCGTATCTTCGTGCCCCAGATGCCCCCCTTCACCGGCATGCGGGTTCAAGCCGAGCACGGCGATACGCGGCTTGGCGATCCCGAAGCGGGTACGCAAGCTGCCATCGAGAATATGTAGTGTCTGCAACAAGCCTTCCTGCGTAATGGCATCCGGCACGGCGCGCAGCGGAAGATGCGTGGTGGCCAACGCCACGCGCAAGGTATCCGCCACCAGTAGCATCACCACCGGGCAAGCGTTTCCAGTGGCATCGGCGAACAGCTCGGCAAAAAATTCAGTATGGCCCGTAAACGGAATGCCGGCATCGGCGATGACCGACTTCTGCACCGGCGCTGTGACGATGGCCGCGACGTCGCCAGCCGCTGCTGCCAGCGCGGCAGCGCGCAGCATGGCGAGGACCGCCGGTGCATTGCGCGAGTCCAGTTGCCCAGGAACCACGTGCGCCGCAACGGGGAAAGGCCAGCAGTAGACGACGGCCTGAGGGGCGCTTGCGGCTGCTGCGTTGTCTGCGCGCGGTACTGCTTCCGCCGTTGTCGTTACGTTGGCCATGTCAGCCGGCGTGGTGCAGCGCACTTCCACTGGCAGTCCAAGCAGGGCCGCGCGTTCGCGCAGGGTTTCCGGGCAGCCGGCAATCAGCAACGGGCGGGTGGGGCTGGCGCCAGTCAGCGCCAGCGCCAGACAGAGGTCCGGGCCTATTCCGGCGGGCTCACCCGCCGTCAGCAGGAGTGGGAGCACGCCGGGGTTTACAGGCGCGTCTCGACATAGGCCTCGTCGCGCAGGCGGCGCAACCAGAGTTCCACTTCCTCGTCTGCCTTACCGGCGCGGAGTTGCTCAATGGCCTCGCGGCGGCGCTCTTCATTGCTGGTGTCCTGGGTGCGACGACCAAGCACCTGGATGATGTGCCAGCCATAAGGGCTCTGGAACGGCGGGCTGATTTCGTTGTCCTTCAGCTTCGCCATTTCGGTTTCGAACTCCGGCACGAACATGCCGGGGTTCGACCAGCCGAGGTCGCCGCCCTCTTTCGCCGAGCCCGGGTCTTCAGAGACCGCGGAAGCGATGGCGGAGAAGTCGTCGCCGCCGAGGATCTTCCCGCGGATGTCCGCCAGCTTGCCGCGCACCGTGGCGTCGTCCTGCAGTTCATTGGTACGAATGAGAATGTGCCGCGCGTTGGTCTGTTCCACCATCACGGGCTTATCGCCACCGCGGCTATCACCGAGGCGGATGATGTGGAAGCCAGAAGGCGTACGCACCGGCTGGGCGATTTCACCGGCCTTCATGCCTGCTACGGCGTCCGCCATGAACTGCGGCAGTTCGCTGCCCTTGCGCCAGCCGAGGCTGCCACGCTCCAGCGCCGATTGCGCCTGCGAGTATTGCAGCGCCAATTGACCAAAATCTTCGCCCTTCACCGCGCGTTCGTAGAGTTCGCCGGCTTTCTGTTCAGCGGCCGTCAGTTGCTGCGGCGTGGCGGCTTCCGGCAGTGCCACCAGAATATGCGCGACCTCGTATTCGGTGTTGCCGGCGGCGCCACCGGCCTGCTTCGCCATGAACTGCTCGATTTCGCGCGGGCTGATGTAGATACGGCCCATCACGTCACGCTGGCGCAGGAACTGCAGCATCATCTCGCGGCGTACTTGCGAGCGGTAAGTGGGGTAGTCGATGCCTTCTGCCGCCAAGGCTTCCGGCAACCTGTCGAAATCAATTTTGTTTTGCTGCGCCACGTTGCGGAGCGCGTTGTTCAGCATTTCGTCGGAGACCTCGATGCCGAGGCGACCGGCACGCTGTACCTGCACCTCCTGCATCACCAGACGTTCCAGCACTTGCTGCCGCAGTACTGAGGTGGGCGGCACCTGCTGGCCTTGGTCGCGCAGGCGGCGGGAGATGGTGGCCATCTGCTCCTCGACTTGGCTTTGCAGAACGATGCCGTCGTTGACGACGGCAGCGATGCGGTCGAGCAGTTCGCCACGTCCACCTAGGTCACGCGACTGTGCCAAAGCCTCGCCACCAGGCAGCAGGGCGAGCAGGACGAGCAGTGGGCGCAAGGACTTAGTCATGTTGGTTGTCCGTGTTGAATCGTTCAGGGGCGTGGGTCCGTGGCTTTGTAGCCGCGGATGGAGCGTTCGAGGAAGGCCCCCGTGGGCACTCCGACACTGGAGAGGCCGTTCAGTTCAAGCTGCAGGCCGATGGCCGTGTCGCGCTCACCGGTGCGGGAACTGACATAGCGGCGTGCGACGACGCGCAGTTTCCAGCAGCAGTCTTTGAACTCGAGGCCCGCGAAACTTTCGATAGCGGTGCGGTCGCGTAGGGAATAGACCTGCCGCGCGAACACGTTCCAGCTGGAGCTGACCGGCCAAGCGGTGGAGAAATCCAGTTGTTCCAAGCGGCCTTCGCGGTAGCGGTAGGCCAAGTTGGCGATGCGCCCGCCATCGGCCCGGTATTGCAGGGCCAGTTCGCGGCGCACAGTCTTGCCGGCGGCCGGGTCCCACTGGACGCCGACATCCACGCTCCATTTGCCGAAGGCGGCCACGGAGAGTTCGCCGATGAGGTCGGAGGCGCTGGCCCGCGGCGGTGGCTCGCCGGGCAGACCAATGCGCGGGGCCGCGAAATAACGTACTTGACCCAGCGTGGCCTGCAGCAATTGTCGGCCGGTGTCGTTGTCGATTAGACGAGAAGTGATGCCAAGCGCGACTTGGTTGGCGTCGGCCAAACGGTCACCGCCGACGTAGCGCTGCGGGTCGAACAGGCGCTCGAGGCGCAGGTCCGGCAGGCCGGTGTCGAACAGCGGGATAGCGTCTTGATTGCGGTAGGGCACGTAGGTGTAAAGCGCCCGCGGCTCGAGCGTTTGCACGCGGCCATGGCTGAGTTCGCGTTCGAAGACCAAGCCACTGTCGAGCGTGAAGGCAGGTGCCACACGCGAGGGCGAGCGGTCGGTGCCGCTCGTCACGCCCTTCAGGGAGTACTGCGTAGCGCGCAGACCAATGGACGGCACGAGGAAGCGGCCTGCCGCGCGCAAAGGCATTTCGAGGGTGGGCTCGAGATCTAGGCGGCTGCCTTGGACACCGTTCCGGCGCGCGAAATTCACGAACTCGCCGCGGAGTTGGTAGTCGAGCAGTGGCGTGCGCCAGCGCCCCTCCACCGTCAACTGCGGCACTCGTGAATACGGGCGCAGGGCTTCAGGCACGGTACGGTCGATGGTCTGGAAGTCTTGGACGAGGCCGACGGCCTTCCAGTGCCGGTCCAGATAGGTGAGACGCACGCTGCGTTCCACATAGCTGATGCTGGTGCCTTCGGTGCCGAGGCCAAAGTCTTCGAAATAACGCACGTCGCTGGCATTGGCCGCGTCGATGTCGAGGCGCAAGCGCGGCGTGAGGTCCTGCAGGTGCGTCAGGTGCGCGTAGCTGCGGTCACGCCCGGCGAGGGAGTCGTGCGGTATCCATTCGCCCTCGAAGCTGCTGCGGAAGTGTTGTCCGAGGTAGCGCAGTTCCGTGCCGAGCTGTGCGCCGCGGCGGGTAAACAGACGCGGCGTCACGGTAGCGTCGTAGTTCGGCGCCAGATTGAAGTAGTACGGCACCGCCAGTTCCAGACCACTCTTGTTCGAGTTGCCGAACTCGGGGAATAGCAAGCCGCTCTTGCGGGCATCACTTACCGGGAAGCTGATGAACGGCGTGTACAGAATGGGCACGCCTTGGAAATCCAGCCGCACATTCCGACCGGTGCCCTGCTGGGCGGCTTGGTCGATGGTGATCTCACCGGCCTTCAGCACCCAACTGTCGTTGCCTACTGGGCAGCCCGTAAAGCGCACTTGGCGCAGGGCGAGGTTGCCGGCGTTCGAGACCGCGATGGTCGTGGCATCGCCGCGCGCGGGGCGGGCCGGCAATTCGAACTTTGCATTGCCGAAGCTGGCGCCGGTGGTGGGGTCCCAGACGGCCGTCTGACCGGACACCTTGAGGTTGGTGTCCGTGTATTCCACATTGCCGGACACGCTGAAGTCGCCGGACTTGGCGAGGTACTGCGCGTTTTCGGCGGTGAGGGTGCGCGTGCCTTGCTTCAGATGGACCTTGCCTTTCAGCAGGGCGTCGCCCAGCTTGCTCACCTCGGCGCCTTCGCTGGTCACTTCCACAGGGAGTTGCGCGGGGAGCTGTGCGGCCGCCGCGCTGACGGCGCCAACCGCTGCAGAAGCAGCGGCCTGACTGGCTTCAGTGGTCTGGGGGGTGTCCGCCGCGAACGCCGTATTGCCATGGCCACCGGCGACCACAAGCAACCCGGCCACCATGGGTAGGCGGCGGTGTTGGCGGGCGGGGCGGAGGGGATCGTTTGGCAAACAGAGGCTTCCTGACTATCCGCCATTATAATCACCGGATGCTGCCACCCGATGCCGTTTCCCCACCTGCCGCCGATGAGCGGCTGACCCGACTCCGCCACTGGCTGGAGTCCACCCTCGGCATGGCCGGCGCTGACTGCGCCCCGGCCTCTGCCGACGCCAGTTTTCGGCGTTATTTTCGGGTTTGGCACGGGGGGCACACCTATGTGGCCATGGACGCGCCGCCCGCCCGCGAGGACACCCGGCCCTTCGTGAAGGTAGCGGCCCTGCTGGCAGCCACGGGCGTGAATGTGCCGCGGGTCATTGCGGAACACCCCGAAGACGGCTTCCTGCTGCTGTCCGACCTCGGCACCACCCAGTACCAGCAAGTCCTCACCGGCGCCGACGAGCGTACTCGGGACCGTCTCTACCGCGATGCTGCGGTGGCTTTGCTGCAATTGCAGGGCCGCGGTCAGGAAGCCTCGCTGCGGGTACCGGCCTATTCGTTGGCGGCTCTCGACCGGGAAATGCAGTTGTTCCCGGAGTGGTTCCTCGAGCGTCACCTCCACCTCGCCCTCACTGCGGTAGAGCGTGAAGCGCTGGAATTGGTGTTCGCTCGCCTGGCTACGGCTGCCCTGGAGCAGACGCAGGTGCTGGTGCACCGCGACTTTCATTCACGCAACCTCATGGTGTGTGAGCCGGGTAACCCCGGCATTCTCGATTTTCAGGATGCGGTTCGCGGGGCCATTACCTACGACCTCGTGTCGCTCTACAAGGACTGCTATCTGCGTTGGCCGCGCGAGCAGGTGGTGACTTGGGTGGAGTTTTATCGCGCCGCGGCCGTAGATGCGCTGGTGTTGCCGGCCAATGTCGATAGCGCCACTTTCCTGCGCCATTTCGACCTCATGGGCGTGCAGCGTCATCTGAAGGTGCTCGGCATTTTCGCGCGCTTGTGGTGGCGCGATGGCAAGTCGACCTACCTGCACGATCTACACCGTGTGCTGGATTACGTGCTGGAAGTGCTGCCGCGTTACCCGGAACTGCAGCCTTTGCAGCCTTTGTTCGTGGAGCGCGTGCTGCCTGCTTTCGAAAGCGCGCAGGCGCGCGCGTTGGCCGCGGCCCGCGCGTGACCCTGCGTCGTGCCATGGTGCTGGCGGCGGGCAAGGGCGAACGCATGCGGCCGCTCACCTTGCACACGCCCAAGCCGCTGTTGCCAGTGGGTGGTCGTCCGCTTATCGAATGGCACTTGCTGAAGCTCGCCGCAGCCGGCGTCACCGACGTAGTCATCAACACCAGTTGGCTGGGCGAACAGTTGCCGCAGCAATTGGGCACGGGTGAGCGTTTCGGGCTGGCGCTTTGCTATAGCGACGAAGGCCCGGAACCTCTGGAAACCGCCGGCGGCATTATTGCGGCGCTGCCTTGGCTGGCGCCTTCGGCCGGGCCTGTTCAGCCTTTCGCCGTGGTGAACGGCGATGTCTGGACCGATGCGCCCTTACCCCCGGTGGCGCCCGCCGCCGGCGATTTGGCGCACCTGGTGTTGGTGAACAACCCGGCACAACACCCGCGCGGCGATTTCACTTTGGGTGCCCCTGCCGGGGTAGACCTTGGCGCAGCAGCAGCATCGGCCCCGCGTCGCGCGGTGCTACCTCGTGATGCTGGCGGCCAGACCTTCACTTTTTCCGGTCTTGCTACTTACCACCCCGCGTTCTTCGCCGGCTTGCCCGCCGGCAAACGGCCGCTGAAGCCCTTGCTTGACGCCTGTATTGCCGCGGGGCAAATGGCTGGTAGCCACTGGGCGGGCCGCTGGACGGATGTCGGGACGCCAGAGCGTTTGGCGGCGCTGGATGCTGAACTGAGGCGTTAGAATGGCTCCCTGTTTTGCCACTCGAGCGTTGCACTAACCCCCATGGCCGAATTCAAGGGAATACCGATAGCCACCACCGGCGTGCGCAGTGGCGAGAAATACCAGACGCCGCAGGGCTTCACCGCCATCCGCGATGGCATCAAGGTGCAAGGTGAAGCCACGCCTACGACTGTGGGCCTCAAGCCCAGTTGGCTGCGTGCCAAGTTGCCTGCCGGCGAGCGCTTCGATGAAGTCCGCGCCACCGTGCGCGAGCACCGCCTCGCTACCGTCTGCGAAGAAGCGAAGTGCCCGAACATTGGCGAATGCTGGAACCATGGCACCGCCACCATCATGTTGATGGGTGCGGTGTGTACTCGCGCTTGCCGCTTCTGCAGTGTCGATACCGGCAATCCGCGGGGATGGCTGGATGCGGAAGAACCCGAGAACACGGCACGTACCGTGGACCTGATGGACCTGAAGTATGTGGTACTCACTTCGGTGAACCGCGATGACCTGCCTGATGGCGGCGCGCGGCATTTCGCGGACACCGTGCGCGCCATCAAGCGCTTGCGTCCCGGTACGGCTGTGGAAGCGCTCACGCCCGACTTTCAAGGCGTGATGGCGGATGTGGAAGTGGTCGTCGATTCTGGTCTTGAGGTGTTCGCGCAGAACGTGGAAACCGTACGCCGCCTGACGCACCCTGTGCGCGACCCACGGGCTGGCTATGAACGTACGCTGGCGGTGTTGGCGCATGCCAAGCAGCACCGCGCCAGCGTGCTCACCAAAACCAGCCTCATGCTGGGCTTGGGCGAAACCGATGCGGAAGTGCTGGAAGCCATGCAGGACTGCCGCGCGGTGGGTGTAGACATTCTGACGCTGGGCCAGTATCTGCGCCCCACCGTGAACCATCTCGAAGTGCGCCGCTACGTGTCGCCAGCGGAATTCGCCGCTTACCGCGAGCAAGGTCTGGCACTCGGTTTCCGCGAAGTGGTGGCGGGGCCATTGGTGCGTTCCAGTTACCGCGCCGACCGAGTGCTGGAGCAAAACAACTGCGGGCTGCCTGCCGGCAATGCTTGAAGCCCAGCCCACCGCGGTGTGGTGGGGGCGGGTGCCTTACGAACCCGCTTGGCGGCGTATGCAGGCCTTCACCGAAACGCGCACACCGGAAACGGGTGACCAACTCGGGTGCCTCGAGCATCCCCCCACGTTCACGCAAGGCATGGCGGGCAAGGCTGAACACGTGCTCGCCGCCGGCGATATTCCCGTGGTGGGTATCGACCGTGGCGGCCAAGTGACGTACCACGGGCCGGGGCAACTGGTGGTTTATCCGCTGCTGGATTTACGCCGTTTGGGGCTCGGCGTACGCGATTTGGTGACTGCCATCGAGCAAGCCATCATCGCTTACGTCGCGGGCTTTGGTATTGAAGCGGTGGCACGGCGTGATGCGCCGGGCGTGTATGTGGGCGACGCGAAATTGGCGGCACTGGGTTTGCGTATTCGTCGTGGCTGCAGTTACCACGGGTTGGCGTTGAACGTGCAGATGGACCTTGCGCCTTACGCCCGCATCAACCCCTGCGGTTACGCCGGCCTTGCGGTCACGGAACTGGCCGCGTTGTTGACGCCAACGCCGACCGTGCGCGAAGTAGCTGTGGGGTTGTTGCCGCACCTGTGGCGCGAACTGCGCTTGCCGGGGGCGTGCGCTGAACTGCGGGATGGCGATTTTGCCGCCGTTACCGGCGAGGATGCTGCCGCTACAACTTGAACAGCACCACGCCCGTGGCGTGCAGTTCGGTGTACACCGCGTGCAATTGGTCGTGGCTGACCACATCCACCACGTAAGTGATGGCGAGATATTTGCCGGTGCTACTCGGGCGCACGCGAATCTTGTGCTCCGGCAATTCGCCTACGTGTTTTTCCACCGCGGCCTTGGTCACCACTGGGAAGACTTCGTCAGCCAGACCCATCACCTTCACATCCACTTCGCAGGGAAACTGCAATAGCGTGGTGTCGACGGTGGGGAGGGGGACGAGCTTCATGGGTCAGGGTTCCTGATGGCTGGCTGGCCGAGCCTAGAGCGGGGCATCGACGGGAGCATCGAAGGGCACGCTGGCCCACTCCTTGATGCGGGCCTGGAAGGCGGAATGCAAGCGCTGCCACACTGGGCCTGGGCGCCCGGCGGCTAAATCGCTACCGACAGCGCGCCCATCCACCTGCGTCACGGGTAGGGCGCCGCGCGTGGCGAAGCCCAGCAGCACTTCGTCCGCTTCGTGCAGTTCCGTGGCGCGGATTTCGCGCCGTTCCACGGCAATGCCAGCGGCCTTAGCCAGCGTGAAGAGGAAATCGCGCGTGGTGCCCGGCAGGACCTGCGGGCTGTCGGGCGGAGCAACCAGGCGCCCTTGTCGAACGAGCATCACCGTGGTGCTGCTGCCTTCACGCAGCCAGCCATCGGCAACCAGTACGGCTTCAAACATGCCTGCGGCCTGTGCCCGGCCTTTGGCGAGCACATTGGCCAGCAGGGCCGTGCTCTTGATGTCGCAGCGCCCCCAGCGTTCGTCGGGGAAAGTCGCGACGGCCACCCCTTCGCTAAGCGCCTTTGGGTCGAGTGGTGGCAAGGGTGTGGCGTAAGCGAATACCGTGGCTTTCGGCGTGGTGGGTGGCGCATGGTTGCGCCCCCACTCGGCGCCGCGCGACACCTGCAGGTAGAGGGTCGCGTCTTGCACCTGGTTGTGCGCCACGAGGCCGCGCAGCACTTGCGCCCATTGCCCACGGTCGAGGGGCGCGGCCAACCCTATCTCGCGCAGGCTGCGTTCGAGCCTGGCCATGTGCGGGTGAAACAGAAATGGCCGGCCGGCATAGCACGGCAGCACCTCATAAACCGCATCGCCGAACAGGAAGCCGCGGTCCAGTGGGGAGATGCGCGCGTTCGCCAAGGGCTGGAACGTGCCGTCCAACCAGCAGGTGGCATGCGGTGCGGTCAGGGCCATGGTTTAGTTCCAGAGCAGACGCACGCTGTCCCACCCACGCCGGAGGAAGTTGCCGGCCGCCACGGGGCGCAAGGCATGCAGCGTGGCCTGACCCACGGGCCGGCCATCGAGCGTGGCGGTAATGCGCCCCACTACCTGCGTGACAGCCAAGGGTGCGACCAAACTCGGTTGCAGGGCCACGGTGACCTTCACGCGGGCGAAGTCGCCGCGGGGCACGGTAACCCACAGATCGCGACGCACCCCGAAGCCCGCTTGCTCGCCGGACTTGAAAACTTCAGCGGTGCGTACCGCCTTGCCAGCGCTGTACAAGCGGCGCGATTCGAAGAACGAGAAGCCCCAGTTCAGCAGTGCCTGGCTTGCATCCTCGCGGGCCCGCGGGCTTTCGGTACCGAGCACTACCGCGACCAAGCGCATGCCTTGGCGCTGCGCCGAGGAGGCGAGACAGTAGCCGGCACTTTCGGTGTGGCCCGTCTTAATGCCATCGACGCTCGCGTCGCGGCTCAAAAGGCCATTGCGGTTCGGCTGCGTGATGCCGTTGAAAGTGAACTCCCGCATGGAGTAGTAGCGGTAGTGTTGCGGGAATTCACGGATGACGGCGCTGGCCAGCGTGGCGAGATCGCGTGCGGTGGTGTAGTGCTCCGCGCTGGGCAAGCCGGTGGCGTTTTCCCAGTGCGAGGCCAGCATGCCGAGGCGCTGCGCGTGCAGATTCATGAGTTGCGCAAAACTTTGCTCGCTGCCGGCTACTGCCTCTGCCAGCGCTACCGCGGCGTCATTGCCGCTCTGGATGACCATGCCCTTGATGAGGTCCTCGACCCGGACTTGCATGCCGGGCTCCACGAACATGCGCGAACCTTCTTGCTTCCAAGCCGCCGGTGAAATGGCGATGGTTTGATCCAGCTTGAGTTTGCTGGCGCGCAGCGCATCGAACACCACGTAGGCGGTCATCAGTTTGGTGAGGCTGGCGGGCTCCAGACGTTGGGCGTCATTCATCGCGGCGACCACGACGCCGCTATTCGGGTCCATGACGATGAAGCCCTTGGCGGCGATGGCCGGAGGCGGCGGGATGAGCGCGCTGGGGACGGCCGCGGCGGCGCTTGGCATAAGCCACAGCGAGGCCACGGCGGCGACAAAAGTAGCGAGAATGCGGGGGCGGGGCGGAGATAACATGGGGCGGGGAAACTCGGGGGAAGAATGGTGGCTAGTGTAACGCCGTGGCTGTGGTTGTTCGCGGGCGCTTTCGGGCTGGGCTTGGTGTTCAATCTCACGCCCGGCGCTGTCTTTGCCGAAACCTTGCGGCGCGGCTTGCACGAGGGCTACCGCGCGGCACTCGCGGTGCAGTTCGGTTCGCTGGTGGGGGATGCCTCCTGGGCCCTTCTCGGCCTGGCCGGGGTGGGCATGCTGCTGCAAGCGCCCGCCATCCGGCTGCCGGTGACGTTGGCCAGCGGCGTGTACCTGTGCTGGCTGGCTTGGTTGTCTTGGCAGGACGCGCGTGAGGCGCGCCGGGAGCAGCCACCGCCGGCCGCGGATCCGCGCGCGGCCACGCGCGGTGCGCTGGGGGCGGGCGTGGTGCTCTCCCTTACCAATCCGCAGAACTTGGCTTACTGGAGCGCCATGGGCGCGGCCCTTGGGGTGTTGGGCGTTACTGCGCCCACCGTCACCGACTACGGGGTGTTCTTCGCTGGCTTCATGGCTAGCAGCGTCGCGTCGGCCTTCATTTCCGCTTGGTTCGTCGATGCTTTCCGGCGCCGGGCTGGAACCGGTTGGCGGGTAGCCATGTATCTAGCTTGCGGTGCGCTGCTGGGCTGGTTAGGCGTGGGCCTGCTGCAGGAAGCGTGGCGGGGTTGGGCGGCGACGGTCTGAGACCGCTGCGGGAATTGGCAGCCGCCCCCCACGGGACCGCGCGGCCGCTGGAACTGGAAGCCGGCCCCGGTGTCGATTTGCTATCCTCACGGGGCTCCGGGACTTCCCGGAGACTGCTCGTGTGGTTCCGGGGCGCCCGTCGTCGCCGGGGCCCCTGTCGCCAGAAAGGAAGCCGATGACCCTCTCTCCCAACGCCAGGGCGCTCGCCCGGCTCTGTGCCCGTTCCGCCCGCGTGTTTGGTGCGGGTATCGTGGTTGCTGCCACTTTGCTGGCTGGCTGCACGGGTGGCTCCTTCGGGGCCCCGAAGATTACCCAGCAGCCCAAGGACACCACCGCGTTCGAGACGCAGCGGGCGGTGTTCTCCATCGGCGCCGAGGGCGCCGCGCCGCTGTCGTTCCAGTGGAAGCGCAACGGCGTTGCCATCACCGGCGCCACTGAGCCGACGTACACCACCCCCGCGCTCACCGCAGCGGACAGCGGAGCCAAGTTCTCCATCACCATTACCAACGGGTCCGGTAGTGCCACCAGCACTGAAGCCACGCTCACGGTGCAAGGCCCGCCTGCCATCACCACGCAGCCGGTAGCGGTGTCGGTGAACGTCGGTGCCACGGCGGCTTTCAGCGTCACGGCGACAGGCAACTCTCTCGCCTACCAGTGGCTGAAGGACGACGTCGTCATCAGTGGCGCCAACGGTGCCACGTACACCACTGCTGCCACAGTTGCGGCTGACGACGGTGCTTATTTCTCGGTGGCTGTTTCCAACGGCGCCGGCATCGTCATCAGCACGCCGGTGCTGCTCACGGTGGCCAGCGTGCCGGCAGTGACGATACAACCCGTCTCGCAGGTGGCCGCTGAAGGTGATGCCGTCCTGTTTGGCGTATACGCCACTGGCGGCAATTTGGCTTACCAGTGGAAGCGCGACGGCGTGAACATCGCTGGTGCCACGGCACGGCGCTACAGCATGGCGACGGCCAGTGCGGCAGACAGTGGCGCGACTTTCAGTGTTGTCGTTACGAACACGCTCGGCACCGCCACCAGCACTGCCGCCACCCTCACGGTCGCGCCGCGTACGGTCGTGGGCATGCCCACGGTGGTAGCGCAGTTGGATACGTCCCGCTCCGGGGTTGCGGCGGACTCTTTCACGGTGGCGCGCAAGAGCGACGGTACGGTTTGGTCTTGGGGTTACAACGGCGAAGGCCAGCGCGGTGATGGCACCACGGCCACGGCGACGACGGACACGCCCACCAAGATTACTTTGCCGACCGGTGCAGTGGCTGCTGAACTCGCGGTAGGTGGACACCATGCGCTGGTTCGCTTGGCGAACGGCGATGTCTACGCTTGGGGCCGCAATAACTACGGACAACTGGGCCAAGGCGATACGGCAGCGCGCGCGACGCCCATCAAGGTAACGCTGCCGCGTCCGGCCATCGCCATTGCCGCCGGCCGCGACCATTCGCTGGTCGTGTTGGACGACGGTTCGGTCTGTGCCTGGGGCTTGGACGATGGTGGACAGTTGGGCATTGCCAACCGTGCGCAGTCGCCGTCGCCCGCGAATGTGGCCGGCATCACCGGTGTGGCGCGCGTGGCTGCCGGCAACGCGCATTCGCTGGCGCTGCGCACCGATGGTAGCGTCTGGGCTTGGGGAACCAATGCTTCGGGGCAGGTAGGTGACGGCACGCTCGTGGTGCGGCGCTTGCCGGTGGATACCGGTCTGCGCGGTGTCGCCGCCATTGCCGCTGGCGCGGATGCCTCGTTCGCGTTCACCTCGCGCCGCATGGCCTATGCCTGGGGCGAGAACAGCGCAGGGCAGTTGGGTCGCGGCACGGCTACCACCGCAGATATCTCCACGCCGGCGGGCTTGATGCTCGACGTGGTGGGCGCATCGGCTTCCGACGTGCATTCCCTGCTGGCCATGTCGGACGGTACGGTACAGGGCACGGGCTCCAACGCTTCTGGTGAAGTGGGCGATGGCACCACCACGGCGCGTACGGTTTACACCGCTGCCACCGTTGCCAGCACGGTCACGGCGGTCGCCGCTGGCGGCAACGCTCACTCGGTCGCCTTGCGGGCGGATGGGCAGCTTTACAGCTGGGGCAACAACGCCGCCAAGCAGTTGGGCAATGCCTCGGTCAGTGCCAGCACGCCCACGCCCACGCTCGTGCCGAGCTTCGACGCTATTCCGTGACGGCATGAGCCTGTCCGCGCCGAGTGAACTGCGCGCCGACCTTGCCGGCCACTGCGCGCTGGTCACCGGCGCGTCGGGCACTTTCGGCGCGCACTTTGCGCGGGTGCTGGCGAATGCCGGTGCTCGCGTGGTGTTGGCGGCGCGTCGTACCGACTTGCTCGCTACGTTGGCCGTGGAACTTCGCTCCACCGGTGCCACCGTGGCTACCGTGGCCCTCGACGTGACTTCCACCAGTAGTGTGGCCGCCGCGTTCGCGGCTATTCCCGCCGAGTTCGGCGTACCGGATATTGTCATCAACAACGCCGGCACCACGCATGCCGCCTTGGCGCTCGAGCAAACCGAAGCGGATTGGGACCGAGTGGTGGACACCAACCTGAAGGGCGCCTTTCTGGTAGCGCAGGAAGCCGCGCGGCGGCTGATTGCTGCTGGCGCTGAGGGCTCCAT
>CALPVO020000012.1 GCA_943327025.2 Janthinobacterium lividum | reverse complement strand
TCGCGGGAGCTGTCGAACTTGCTGCCCTTGCCATCGGGCTGGGTCGCGTCCTGTAGCCAGCCGGTGTAGTGCACGGCCACTACCGTGCCGGGCAGTGCCGGCGGCCCCTTGCCTACTTTCAGCTCGATGACGCCAAGCCCGGCAGCAGCGGCTTCCTGCGCCGTGGCGGCGACCACCTGTTGCGGTGTGGGCGGCGGTGGCGGCACAACGACCCCCGGTGGCACGACCTGCCCGGCGGGCACACCTGCAGCAGTGGTAGACGTCCCTTGCTCCTGCGCACTGGCGACAGGCACGGCAGACAGCAGGCACAGGGCAGCGGTCACGACGAAACGGTGCTTCATATTTCAGTCTTCCTGGCGGAAATCGAGAGAGGCGGAATTGATGCAGTAACGTAGACCCGAGGGTCGCGGACCATCCTCGAACACGTGGCCCAAATGGGCATTGCATTGGGCGCAGGTGACTTCCGTACGCACCATGCCATGTGACACGTCGCGGTGGGTTTTCACGCGGTCCCCGGCGAGCGGCAACCAGAAGCTGGGCCAGCCCGAACCGCTGTCGTATTTCGTGGCCGAAGAAAACAGGCCGGCGCCACAGCAGACGCAAGCGTACATGCCATCCGCCTTCAGTTCGTAGTAGTCGCCGGTGAAGGCACGTTCGGTGCCTTTTTCCTGAGTAACACGCCACTGGTCGGGCGTCAGGCGGCTACGTAGGTCGTCACGGTCGGGCGGATTGGACATGGTGGCCCCTCCTCTGGCTGGGGCCACGATTATGCGCCAGCCGCAGGCTGGACGGCAGCCGTCAACCGCCAGCCAGCAGCTTATTCAGGCGCCGCACGAAGGCAGCCGGCTCCGGCAACGCACTGCCTTCCGCCAACAAGGCCTGTTCCTGCACCAGCAAGGCCAAGTCGTTGAAGCCTTCACCATCCGGCAAGGCCGCCAACTTCAGCAGCAAGGGGTGAGCCGCATTCACCTCCAACACGGGCAATGAGGGCGGCAGGGCCTGCCCCGCCGCTTCCATCATGCGGCGCATCTGCAAGCCATAGTCGTGTTCGTCCCGCACCAAGCAACTGGCGGACTCGGCGAGGCGCTCGGTAGCCCGCACGTCTTCCACACGGTCCCCCAAGGCGGCCTTGAGGCGCGCACACAACCCGGAGGCCTGCTCGGCTGCGCCTTCGCGCGCCTGCTTTTCGTCGGCCGTTTCCAGCTCGCCGAGGTCGAGGTCACCACGGGCCACGTCGCGGAAGGTCTTGCCATCGAACTCGGTCAAATGGCTCATCAACCAACCGTCGATACGCTCGTGCAGCAAAATCACTTCAATGTTCTTGGCGCGCAAGCGCTCCAGATGCGGGCTGTTCGCCGCCGCGTTGAAGGTGTCCGCGGTGACGTAATAAAGATGCTTCTGGCCCGGCTGCATACGGCCGATGTAGTCCGCCAGCGACTGGTCCGGCGTCTCACTGCCCGTGTGGGTGGTGGCAAAACGCAGCAGCTTGGCAATGCGTTCGCGGTTCGCGTGGTCTTCGGCGGGCCCTTCCTTCAGTACACCGCCGAAATCCTTCCAGAATTTCGCGTACTTCTCGGGCTCGTCCTCGGCTAACTTGGCCAGCAGGTCCAGCACCTTGCGAGTGATGCCACCGCGCATGGCCTCGGCCTCCGGGTCATGCTGCAGCAGTTCACGCGAGACGTTCAATGGCAGGTCCGCGGAGTCCACCACACCCTTCACGAAGCGCAGGTAGAGCGGGAGAAACTGCTCGGCATCATCCAGAATGAAGACGCGCTTCACGTACAGCTTCAGGCCACGCGGCGCGTCGCGGTTCCACAAGTCGAATGGGGCGCGTCCGGGAATGTAGACCAGCGCCGTGTATTCACGCTTGCCTTCCACGCGATGGTGGCTCCAGGACAGCGGCGCCTCGAAGTCATGGCTCAAGCGCTTGTAGAACTCGGTGTAGTCCTCTTCTGTCAGTTCGCTCTTGCTGCGCGTCCAGAGTGCACGCGCGTCATTGACGCTTTCCCATTCAGGGGTATCGTCTTTTTTCTCGCCCGTCGGGCGCATGCGCACCGGGAAGGCAATGTGGTCCGCGTACTTGCGCACCAGGCTGCGCAGGCGCCAGCCGTCAGCGTATTCCTTTCCGTCTTCCTTCAGGTGCAGCACGATGCGGGTGCCGCGCTCGGCGCGGGCCACCGTCTCGACAGTGAACTCGCCTTCGCCACGGCTTTCCCAGCGCACGCCTGCCGAGGCAGGTTGCCCGGCCTTACGTGAGAACACCTCAATGCGTTCGGCCACAATAAAGCCACTGTAGAAGCCCACACCAAACTGGCCAATGAGCTGGGCATCCTTCTTCTGGTCGCCAGTGAGGCGCCCCAGGAATTCAGCCGTGCCTGAACGGGCGATAGTGCCGAGGTTGGACACCGCCTCTTCGCGAGTCAGGCCGATTCCGGTGTCTTCGATGGTGACCGTGCCGGCTGCAGCATCGAAATCGACGCTGACATGCAACTCCGGCTGGCCCTCGTAATACGCAGGGTCGGCCAGCGCTTCGAAGCGCAATTTGTCGCAGGCATCCGAGGCGTTGGAGATGAGTTCACGGAGGAAAATCTCGCGATTCGAATACAGCGAGTGAATCATCATCTTGAGCAGTTGGCGCACCTCGGCCTGAAAGCCAAGGGTTTCCTGTGCCGCGGCGGCAGGCGCAGTCTCTGTGGTCATGAAAGCTCCCCGAAGTTCTGGCAAGCCCGGCGCCAAAAAACCCTAGGGCAGGCAGCAGGCCGACGGGACACTGCCCCGTGCCCCACGAGTGGGGCCGACCGTGCGGGGATTCAAGGGGTCAGCGACGACGCGCGGCCCCCGGCAGAGGGGCTACGCCCTCGGGTGCCGGCGCATCCCATTGGGCTCGAGCGCGTTCCGTCCAGACCCGGAAGTTCACATAGTTATTCAAGGAACGGGTAAGCGTGCCGTGGCGAGAGGCCACCGGCTCTTCGGACTTCACCGACTGCGAACGGCGGAGTTCCACCGCCACAGGGGACTGCCCCGACCAACTGCCAAAGCGGTCGACATTGCCTTCCGTGGCCGCGGGAGCGGCCCCGGGAAAGGGAGAGCGGTCGGGTTTACTGTCAGCCATGGGAAGCCCCTGTTCGGCACTAAGGACAGAAGGTAGCGCCGCGCAAGGGGCGCCGACAGGAACTGCGTCACAACGCCAAACAGGCATGGGGCCGGGAATGCCTAGCCGCGTGCCAGCCGATAACAGGGCTGGTAGTCGCCAGAGAGTTTCATGCGCCGCTGGGCCACGAATGCAGCGAGCAAGGCATCGAGCGACTGCATCAACACCGGGTCGCTACGGACCTCGAAGGGACCGTGTTCGGCGATGGCTCGCAAGCCCTGTTCGCGTACATTTCCGGAGACGATCGCCGAGAACATGCGGCGCAAATTGGCAGCGCGCTCGTGCAAGGGCTGATCGAAATCCAGCCTCAACCCGGCGACACCAGCGTGGTCCGCCGCAAAAGGCCGCTGGAAAGCCGACGGTATCTGCAGCAACCAGTTGAACTGGTACGAGTCGCTGTGCTGCCGGCGGTGAGCGCGGACATGGTCAAGACCGGCATTCATCACGCGCGCCACTTCGGCTTCGTCGTCGATGATGATGCGATAGCGTTGCTGTGCCGCCGGCCCCAGCGTCAGGCCGATGAACTCGTGCAACTGCGCGAAGTAGTCCGCTGCAGCCGCCGGGCCCGTGAAGATGACCGGCATGGGCTGTTCAGCATTGGCCGGGTCCAGCAGGACGCCGAGCAGATAAAGGATTTCCTCCGCCGTCCCCACACCACCGGGGAAAACCACAATGCCATGGCCCAGCCGCACGAACGCCTCGAGCCGTTTCTCGATGTCCGGCAGGATGACGAGGGCATTCACGATAGGGTTGGGGGGCTCCGCCGCCACGATGCCCGGCTCTGTCAGGCCGATGAAGCGACCATGCTGTAAGCGCTGCTTGGCATGGGCCACGGTAGCTCCCTTCATCGGCCCCTTCATCGCGCCAGGCCCGCAGCCCGTACACACCGAAAGGCCGCGCAGCCCCAGTTCGTAGCCCACCCGCTTGGAGTAGTCGTATTCCTCGCGACTGATGCTGTGGCCGCCCCAGCAAACGACAAGGTCCGGCCGACCGCGATGCTCCAGTACCCCGGCGTTACGCAAAATACAGAACACCGCATTGGTAATGTGGTCGGGTTCGGTCAAATCGAACCGCCCAGACGCCATGATTTCGTTGCTGGTGTAGACGATATCGCGCAGTACTGCGAACAAGTGCTCCTGCACGCCCCGAATCATTCGGCCATCCACGAAAGCCGTGGCTGGGGCATGGGTAAGGTCCAGCTTCACGCCCCAAGGCTGGCGCATCAGTCGCAGTTCGAACGACGCATAACGCTCGAACAGTTCGCGCGGGTCATCGCTATCGCTGCCACAGTTCAACACCGCGAGGGCGCACCGCCGAAACAAGGGGTAGAGGCCTCCCTGCCCTGCATCCAGAAGCTTTAACACTTCCTGTTGGGAGAGGTGTTCCAGCACACCACTAGGCGCCACGCGGGCATCGACGAAATCACCACCCTCTGGGGCGCGCGGAAAATGCAGGGTGGTGTCGATGGTCAAGGACGAATTTCCACTGGGATGCTGTTGCGGGTCAACAGCCAGATTTCCAGCATGTCGTCGTTGCTTACGGCTATACAGCCGTTGGTCCAATCGATATCGCGGTAGTAACTAAGCGCCTTGCGCGGCACATTCGGGGTGCCATGAATCATGATGTTGCCCCCCGGCGGCACACCGCGGCGGCGCGCAGCCTCGCGATCTTCTGAAGACGGGTAGGAAACCTTGAGGGAGAGGAAAAACTCGCTGCGCGCGTTGCGCGCCGCCAACGTATAGACGCCTTCCGGCGTACGGAAATCGCCTTCCTCGGTCTTGTGTCCCTCGGGGTTCAGCCCAAGCCGGACCGGGTAGCTACGCAAGACACGCCCTTCACGCAGCAGGTAGAGCCGGCGTTCGTTCTTGCGTACCAGTACGTAGTCCGCAGCGACCAGCGGTTGCGGCACCGGCAGGACACCACTTTCCGTCGGCAGGCTCGTGCTGGAGGGCTCCGGCGCTGAAGCCAACGCCGGCGCGGCTCCGCTGGCGAAATACAGTGCAACTGCGACGGCCACGGCTGTCGAGCGGGCCATGCGAACCCGTGAAGCCATCCCAAGCCGAAGCCGAACACACCTAGCAAGCATGACCGCGATTATACGGATAGCTCCGTGCGGCGGGTCACTGGACCGTGACCAAAGTACAACCCTCTTGGGGCGTGCCAACCACAGGCACCAGCCGATAGCGCCCACCGGCCTCCACCTCGACCACGAGGTTGTGGCGACTGGTGCGTGACGGATTGCGAGTGATGCAGTCCACCAACAGTTCGTGCTTTCCCGGGAGCAACTCGACTCGCCAAACCCCGAAAGGAATGACGGCGGCGTCGGCCTTGCGCAGTTGCACAGTGACCGGAGACCCGGCCGTAATCGGCAGGCTAGCGGAGACCACCGCCACTTCCGCGGCGCCGCGGGATGGTCCTTCATAGCCGGGTGTGGCGGCGCAGGCTCCCAAGCCAACGACGAGTGGGCCAACCAACGCGACCAATACCGCGCGGAAAACCCCAGAAGATGCCGATTTCATCAGTTCGCTCCACGGTCGCTGGCAAGCACACGGGGCAGGATCACTTCCATGCCCACCTTGACTGTGCCGAAGTCCAAATCTGGGTTGTACTGCTGCAGCAACCAGACCGGCACGCCGTGCTGGAGTGTCAACGACCAAAGACTCTCGCCCACCCGCATCTGGTGGCGGTCAGTACCCACAATGCGGTATTGGGTGAAGTAGGCGGCCTGCAAAGCGCGGTGCCAAGTGGTACGTTGCCGCTCGAAGTCGCCGGCGGTCACACCACGGAGTTCCACCTTGAGGCGGCGCCCCATCACCAACGGCGCTTTTGGCTTCAAGTGGTTCAGTTGCCGCAAACGAGCCGTGTCCACCCCTAGCCAATGCGCCAGTTGACCGAGACTCTCGGCACCCAACACCGCGATGGTTTGGTCGTTCGCCACCGAATAATCCGCCGGATCCGCGCTGGCCGCTGACTGGACGCCAGGTACCAAGCCGGGCCCTGCTTCTTCAGCCGCCGCTTCGGTCAGCGGTTCAGCGGTTGCAGCGGCTGACTCGGTCGGCATCTCCGCTTCAGCCGGCAGATTGGCGACCGCATTCGTCGCTGCCGAGTCGCCCGTCGTCGCCGGGGCCACTTCGATGGACGCGGTGCCTGCTGCCATCGACTCGCTACCCGTCGCTTCCACGACGGCCACGGGCTCCACTAATTCATCGGCGTTGCCAGCCACCGCCTCGCCCGCCTCCGCCGCAGACTCTTCCGCTTCGGCGGCAGCGACAACCACCGCAGCAACGGACTGCGTCTTGTCAGGCAGGCCCGCAAGGAAGACATTGCCGGCAGGTGGCACGTAGACCATATGCGGACCCTTGGCGCGCGGGCCGGCAGCGAGGCCTGGCAGGCGCAAGACCACGCCCCGCTTCACCTGCCGGGAATTACGCAAACCGTTGTTGGCCAGCAGCCAACGCTTGGTGGTCCCGAAGCGACTGGCGATGGAGCCAAGCGTATCGCCACGACGCACCTTGTAGGTCTGCGTGCGCATTTGGCCTGAGAACCGCTCCGTCGGCCGCAGGTCACGCAGCGCCTCGACGGTAGGCCTCGCGTCCGCAGGTACGCGCAACGCGTAGCCCCGCGGCACATAACGCTGCCCCTCCCACACGGGCGCCAGCAATGGCAGGTTCAGTTCACGCAAGCGCGCTTTATCCACCCTAAACACCCGCACCAAAGCGGACGCAGGCACATACTCAGGCAACACCACCACCCGACTATCGTCCGGGCGGTCCCGTTGCACCTCGCCGAAATACCAAGCGGCGTTGCGGTCCACCTCGAGAGCGGCCATGAACGATACAAAAAAATTGCGCGAGGCGAAGCCGAAAGCGGGGCCCTGATAGGTTTTGACCAAAGTACTGATATCGCTGGTGCCCATCTCACGCGTGGCGCGCCGCAGACCACCGGCGCCGTGGTTGTAGGCGGTCAGTGCCAACGGCCAGTTATCGAGCACACGCCGGTTTTGCTGCAGGAAGCGGGCAGCAGCCACCGTGGATTTGTAAGGATCGCGTCGTTCGTCGACAACCTCGTCAATCCGTAGCCAGCGCCGACCCGTACCAGGCATGAATTGCCAAATTCCAGCGGCGCCCACCTTGCTGTAAGCGCGCGCGTTGAAGGAACTTTCCACGTGCGGAAGCGCCGCTAGTTCGCCAGGCAAATCCAAGCGCTCCATCACTTCACGGAGGTGCGGCTCGAAAGCACCGGCACGGGCATAGCCATCCAAGAAGCGGTCGCGTTGGCCCAACTGGAAACGAATGCGGTCCGCGGCGTTTTCGAAAGTGCCGGCGACCGTGCCCATTGGCCAAGCCTCCAGTACTAGCCGTTCGTCTGGCGGCACACTCCCCGGGTCGGGCACCGCGCCCACCGGCAGTGCGCGCAATCTTCCCGCCAGCGAACGCAACGCCGAGGCGTGGCGTTCCCTAGCGCGGTCTACCAGTCGTCGCCGCTCCGCGTTGGACGAGCGTTCCGGAAAGTCCAACTGCTCGTAAACCACGGCGAGGTGTCGGTCGTCATGGACCAAGCCACCCCGGGTGGTGACCTGCGAATAGATGCGCACCCAGAAACCGATCTCGTCCGCTAGCCCAGCGGGGCGCTCGAAGCCGGGGGAGGCTGCCCAGCGCGGGGCCGCGTCCAGGGTGCGCTCCACAGACTGCGCCGCCGCCTCCGGCGGGCCGCACAGTAAGAGAAACGCACCCAGCGCCGCGGGAATCCACCGACACCTGCTGGGCCACCAATACCCCACCGCTGCAACACCACGCTCCTTCACCGGCACGTTCCGTCCTTCATCCATGTCGTTAATCCGCTGAGCGGTAAGCCAAGCCCATGGCCCGGTTTATACCACCCTTGGACCGCGTGGCCGGGGCGTTTCGATACTGCCCCCTTTGGGCGGCCACAAATACCCCTCGAATGTGTCGAGCATCCTTACACGGCCACCACCAAACGCTCCCGAGAAAGCTCGCAAGTGTCTGTTTTGTAATGGATGGCACGGGGGTTGCAATATTTCCTTCATCCAAGCCCGAACAGGGCTTTGGGGAAGTGAAGACCAGGGGAAAAGCCCTTAAGGGCAGGGGTACCACCGCGGGGGCGCGGACGGGTATCCACTGGCCGGCTCCGCTCGCGGAGCCGGCCTTTTATTTTGGGCGCGCCTCGCCACTTCCCTGGCAACCGCGGAGTGCGACAATACCCCTGCGACCGACCCGGTCGCGTACGCCGGCCCAAGGCTCTCCAACGGGAAAAGCCCCCAGCATGACGCCCATCGAAATCGCGCTCTCCCCCGTGGCCAACATTGCGCACGCCATCGAACTGTCCGTGGCGCCCGTGTTCCTGTTGTCGGGTATCGGCGTCTTTCTGGGCGTGCTCACGCAACGCCTGGCCCGGGTCATCGACCGTGCGCGTGCGCTGGAGCAAAGGCAGGAGCACGCCAGCACTGAGACGGAACACAACAGCATCGACCGTGAACTGCGCTTGCTAGCGCGCCGCGCGCGCTACATCAACCACGCGGTCACTTCCAGCGTGCTCAGTGCCATTGCCGTAGCGCTTGTGGTTGCGCTGATCTTCCTCAGCGAGTTCTTACGCTTTCCCTTGGCGGCTCCAGTGTCCTTACTGTTCATCGGCGCCATGCTGGCGCTGCTGTTCGGGCTGGTGAACTTTTTGATCGAGGTCCGCGTTGCTACCCAGCAACTGCGCATCGGCAAACACTAGACCACAGCGTAGCCACGGAGAGCGCGGGCACAAAAAAAGGCCACCGGTGAGGGTGGCCTCGAGGGAACACGTACCACCTTGCTGTTTTAAGGCTGCCAGCGCGTTAGCCCGGCTGGGTACATGTCGACGGGTTCAAAGAAGCAGCCGCCGCTATGGACGGGCTGCTTCAATTTCAGCGGGTGTCCGGCGTCAGCCGCACTTACCCCTAAGCGTGCGGCCTCAGCCGCACTTGGAATCGCCGCAGTTCAAGCACGTCATGCAGCCGTCCATCATCACGGCGGCTACCGTGCTGCACTTGTTGCACAGCTGGGCCCCTTCCGGGAAATGGCCGCGCGCGAAGGCGTCGGTTTGCTTGTTGCGGGCCTCGAACTCCGCACGCTTTTCCTCGATGAGCTTCTGACGATGCTCGTCGAGTACGGGCCGCGCGATGAGGCCGATGGTCTGCAGGTGCTTTTCGATGACATGGCCGAGTTCGGCAATGATGGAAGGCATGAACTTGCCGCCCGGCTGCCAATAGCCACCACGCGGATCGAACACGGCTTTCAGCTCGTCCACCAGGAAGGTGACGTCGCCGCCCTTGCGGAACACGGCCGAGATGATGCGCGTCAACGCCACGATCCACTGGTAGTGGTCGAGGTTCTTCGAGTTCACGAAGATCTCGAACGGGCGGCGGTGTTCGTGTTCCGTGCCTTCGTTGAGGATCATGTCGTTGATGGTGACGTACATGGCGTGGTCAGAGACCGGCGTCTTGATCTTGTACGTCGAGCCAATGAGAACATCCGGGCGCTCGAGTTTTTCGTGCATCCAGATGACATTGGAGGCCGGGTCCTGACGCAGTGGGACAACCGGAGCGGCCTCCGCCTTCTTTGCTTCCGCCTCACCGGGCTTTTCCACCCGGAACTTGGCGATTTTCTTGCCGATGACTATGTTGCTCATGGTCAGAATTTCCCGTAGTACCCTTCTTTGAGGGCATCGAAGAGGTTGGCGGCGGAATGCATTTCGCCGTCGTACTCCACCATTTCGTCACCCTTGGTCTTGACCTCGGTGCCGTCTTCCAGCGTGAACACATAGGTAGTGTTCTTGAGATCTTCTTCCTTGACCAGGACGCCTTGGAAGGCTTCCGGGTTGAAGCGGAAGGTGGTGCAGCCCTTCAGGCCCTGCTCATAGGCGTAGAGGTAGATGTCCTTGAAGGCTTCATACTTGAAGTCCGTGGGGACATTGGCAGTCTTGGAGATGGACGAGTCCACCCACTTCTGCGCCGCTGCTTGGATATCGACGTGCTGCGTCGGCGTCACGTCGTCCGCAGTGGTGAAGTATTCCGGCAGCTTTTCCGCCGCATTCGTGGAATGCGGCATGGCGCTGGAGTTGATGAGCTCGCGATAAGCCAGTAACTCGTAGGAATAAACGTCGACGCGTTCCTTGGTCTTGCGACCCTCGCGGATGACGTTGCGGAAGTAGTGGTGGGCGAAACTGGGCTCAATGCCGTTGGAGGCATTGTTGGCCAGCGACAACGAGATGGTGCCGGTGGGGGCGATGGAACTATGGTGGGTGAAACGCGCGCCTTGTTCGGCAAGCTGCTCCACCAGTTCCGGCGCGACCGACGCGATGCGCTGCATGTAGCGGCTGTAACGCGCATGCAGCAGGCGGCCCGGGATACGGTCCCCAACCTTCCAGCCATCACGCGCCATTTCGGGGCGCTTGCGCAGCATGGCACCCGTGACATCGAATTCGCGGGCAAGGATGGGGGCCGGGCCCTTTTCCTTCGACAGTTCCAAGCCCGCTTCCCAGCCAGCCACGGCCATCTCGCGCGAGACAGCCTCGGTGAAGCTGACTGAGTCGGCGGAGCCATACTTCATGCCAAGCATGGTGATGGTCGAACCCAACCCCAGGAAGCCCATGCCGTGACGACGCTTGTCGGTGATCTCGCGGCGCTGCTGCTCGAGCGGCAGGCCGTTGATTTCGACAACATTGTCGAGCATGCGAGTGAACACCTTCACCACCTGACGGTATTCAGCCCAGTCGAACTCCGCCTGCGCGGTGAAGGGCTTCTTCACGAACCGGGTGAGGTTCACCGAGCCCAGTAGGCACGAACCGTACGGCGGCAGCGGCTGCTCGCCGCAGGGGTTGGTGGCGCGCACGTTTTCGCACCACCAGTTGTTGTTCATCTCGTTGACACGGTCGATGAGGATGAAGCCCGGCTCCGCGAAGTCGTAGGTGGAGGACATGATGACGTCCCACACGCGGCGCGCCGGCAAAGTCTTGTAAACCTTGCAGCAGACCAACCCGTCTTCGCGGCTGACATAGCCTTCGTTCTGCGGCCACTCGCGCCACACGAACTCGGCCGGATTGGCGAGATTCATGGTGGCGGCATCGTATTCACGGGTGGGCAGCGGGAAGGCCAACTTCCACTCGCGGTCGTGCTTCACGGATTCGATGAACTCGTCCGTGATCAGCAAAGAGAGGTTGAACTGGCGCAAACGGCCGTTTTCACGCTTCGCCTTGATAAACTCGAGAGCGTCGGGGTGGCCGACGTCGAAGGTACCCATCTGTGCGCCCCGGCGACCGCCGGCAGACGACACGGTAAAGCACATCTTGTCGTAGATATCCATGAACGACAGCGGGCCTGAGGTGTAGGCGCCAGCGCCAGACACGTAGGCGCCGCGGGGGCGCAGCGTGGAGAACTCGTAGCCGATGCCGCAACCGGCCTTCAGCGTCAGGCCTGCCTCGTGCACCTTGTTCAGGATGTCATCCATGGAGTCGCGGATGGTGCCGGACACAGTGCAGTTGATGGTGCTGGTAGCCGGCTTGTGGGCGAGTGCGCCAGCATTGGAAGTGATGCGTCCAGCGGGAATGGCGCCCTTTTGCTGCGCCCACAGAAACAGGTCGAACCAATGCTCGCGCTGCTCGGGGGCCTCCACTTCAGCCAAGGCCCGGGCAACACGGCGGTACGTGTCGTCCATGGTGTGGTCCACAGCGGAACCATCCTTGGCGGTAAGGCGGTACTTCTTCTCCCAGATATCGAGAGAGGCTTCTTGGTAGGGGATTTGATCCACGTCTTTCGGCTCGAACTTGAAGGCCGTACTCATGGGGGGATGACACTCCCTTCTTCGTATTTCTATTGGGCTGAATTATTAGCGGAGCCCGCACCAATGTTTGGCACGAACCCACTCCCTAGTTTTCTGCCTGCCCACACCTCCCAATCCGGGCTCCGGCCTGCCCTTTCGGGCAACTAGAGCAAACACAAGATGTTGTGGGCAGGGGAGATACGTTATTTTCCGCGGGCACTGCTGTCAAGCAGCGTTGAAAGTTTTTTTTCGCCATAAAAAACCTTAAAAAACAGTTAGTTAAAAAAACTACCTCAGATTTTACCGGGTCCCACCAACCATGGATTCTGTCAAGGGGAGAAAAACGCAAACACAAGATGTTGTGTTGCACCGCGGCAAACTTAGGGTATTTCCTTAGGGAGCGGTCCCGTACACAAGTTATCCACTGGTTATCCACTTGCGTAGCCGCCGCGAACGCGTTATTGCAGTAGGGCACGCCAAGCGTTGGCGCCGCAGCTGCCGGGAACTTTCCAGCGAACTGCCCAGTCCATCGCCGCACTGTTGTCGTTTGCTGCCCGGAGGCCTCGTGACCCTTTCCTACCGCCCGTTCCTGCTGGCTGCCACCGCTGCCACCACCCTGTTCGTCGCCAGCGTCCCCGCAACTACCCTTGCGGGCGGCAAGCTTCCAGCGCAGGTCGCTTCCACCCCGGTGCCGTCACTCGCGCCCATGGTGAAGCGCGTTTCGCCTTCCGTGGTGAACATCCAGACTCGCGGCAAAGTGCGCGCGCAGCGCAACCCACTCATGGACGACCCGTTCTTCCGCCGCTTCTTCAACGTGCCCGAAGGTCCTGCCGAGCGCGAATTCCGTTCCGCTGGTTCCGGCGTTGTCGTGGACGCGAAGCAGGGCTACCTGATCACCAACGCCCATGTCATCGAAAACGCCACCGAAATCACGGTCTCCACGCAGGATGACCGGCAATTCAAGGCGGAAGTGGTGGGCAAGGACACCGCCACCGACGTCGCCGTGCTGCGCGTGAAGGACGCCAAACTGCAAGAACTGCCCATGGCGGACAGCGACACCGCTGAAGTGGGCGACTTCGTCGTTGCGATCGGCAACCCCTTCGGGCTGCAGCACACCGTCACCAGCGGCATTGTCAGCGGCCTCGGCCGCAGCGGCATCAACGAAGAAAGCTTTGAAAACTTCATCCAAACGGACGCCAGCATCAACCCCGGCAATTCCGGTGGCGCGCTAGTGAATCTGCAAGGTGAACTCGTCGGCATCAACAGCGCCATCCTGTCCGGTGAGGGCGGTGGCAACATCGGTATCGGCTTCGCCATCCCCAGCAACATGGCCCGCGCCGTCATGGACCAGCTCATCAAGTACGGCGAAGTGAAACGCGGCGTACTGGGCGTCAGCATCTTTACGCTGACGCCGGGACTGGCCAAGGGCGCCGGCAACGCCGACGCGCGCGGCGCGCTGGTGTCGCAGGTGGTGGACGGTTCGGCGGCGGAGAAGGCCGGCGTGAAAGCGGGCGATGTCATCACCGCCGTGAACGGCCGGGCCATCAAGAGCGCCGCCGAGCTACGCAATGCCATCGGGCTGCTACGCGTCGGCCAGAAGGTACAACTCGACGTGCTGCGCGACGGCAAGGCGGTGCAACTCACCGCCAGCATCAACGACGCAGCACCCGACAAAGATGGCAACGCCCCCAAGGATAGCGGCGACCCGCACCCGGCACTGGCCGGCGCTGCCCTCGAAGACAGTGCGAATGGCGTCCGCGTCCAGTCGGTGGAACCACGTTCGCCCGCTGCCGCCATCGGCCTGCGCACCGGTGACGCCATCGTCGCTGTGGGTCGTAACCGCGTGGATAGCGTCAACGCGCTGCGCGAGGCCATGAAGGAAGAAGGCTCCTACCTGCTCACGGTACGCCGCGGCAACGGCGCAATCATCATTCCGCTGCAGTAATCCAGAGCCCCGCGTCGCTCCTTACGAAGAGCGATGCGGCCTTGGCGCCTCGAGACCGCTATAATCAGCGGCATGAGGCGCCTTTCCGTTTGTATTCTGGGTGGCTCCGGCTTTATCGGCCAGGCGCTGTGTGCTCGTTTGGTCCGTCTGGGGCACGGCGTACGCGTGGTCAGCCGCGCGCCCCTGCTACCACCCGGCTTGGCGGTGCTGCCGGGCTTGGAGCGATGGACGGGCAACGCCTACAACCGCGCGTTCCTGCGCTCCGCCGTGGCCGGGCAAGACGTGGTCATCAACCTCGTCGGCATCTTGAACGAAGCGGGCCGCGACGGCCGCGGCTTTGAGCGCGCCCACGTGGACCTCACCCGTGCCGTGGTCGCTGCCTGTCGCGAAGCGCACGTGCCGCGTCTGCTGCACATGAGTGCCCTGCACGCCAGCGACCAAGGCCCCTCTCACTACTTGCGCACCAAGGCCGCCGCCGAACGCGTGGTGCATGACGGTTGCGGCGAAGTCGGCTGGACCATCTTCCAGCCGTCTGTGGTGTTCGGCCCGCAGGACAGCTTCATCAATCGCTTCGCCAGCTTGCTGCGTCTGCTGCCCTTCCTGCCCCTTGCCCGTGCCAACGCGCGTTTCGCACCAGTGCACGTGGAAGATGTGGTGTCTGCGTTCGTGCTCGCGATGAACGACCCGAAGACCATCAGGGAGACCTACCAACTCTGTGGTCCGGAAGTTTTCACTCTCCGCGAACTCGTCTGCTACGTGCGTGACCAACGGGGCCTGCGCCGATGGATCTTTGGCATTCCGGACTGGGCGGGTCGCCTGCAAGCGGGCATCATGGATTTCGTCCCCGGCAAGCCGCTGTCCACGGACAACTTCCTGTCACTGACGGTCGACAGCGTGGGCACCCACGACGGCTTCGCGCGGCTCGACTTGGACAAGTCCAGCCTGCGCACGGTGGTGCCTAGCTATCTGGGGCCCGAGCAGCGTGCCGGGCGCCTGGCACGCCTCCGCGCCAGCCGTTAATGGAAGTTTTTCTGGTCGGCGGCGCCGTGCGGGACACCCTGCTCGGCCGCGCCGTCAGTGAACGCGACTGGGTAGTGGTAGGCGCAGAGCCCGCCGCTCTCACCGCTTTGGGTTATCGCCAGGTCGGCAAGGATTTTCCCGTCTTCCTGCACCCCGAGACGCAGGAGGAATACGCGCTAGCGCGTACCGAACGCAAAGTGGCGGCTGGCTATTACGGCTTCACCACGCACCACGCGCCCGAAGTGACGCTCGAAGAAGACCTGCTGCGCCGGGACCTCACCATCAACGCCATGGCGCAGGCCGCCGACGGCACGTTGGTCGATCCTTACGGCGGGCAACGCGACTTGGCAGCGAAGCTGTTGCGGCACGTATCGCCCGCCTTCAGCGAAGACCCGCTCCGCATCTTGCGCGTCGCCCGTTTCGCAGCGCGCTACGCACCGCTAGGGTTTCGCGTAGCACCCGAAACGCTAGATTTGATGCGGGCCATGGTCGCCGCCGGCGAAGTGGCCAGCCTCGTGCCGGAACGCGTTTGGCAGGAAACCGCTCGCGCTCTTGCCGAGCCCAGCCCACGAACCTACCTTGAAGTACTGCGCGAATGCGGCGCGCTGCGCGTCCTAGTGCCGGAACTGGACTGCCTCTGGGGCGTGCCGCAGAACGCCACTTACCACCCCGAGGTGGACACAGGGGACCACATCCTGCGTTGCCTCGACGC
>CALPVO020000011.1 GCA_943327025.2 Janthinobacterium lividum | reverse complement strand
AGGGCAGGTTCCCGCCGCCGGCACACTGCTAGGCGAAGAAAAGTTAGGCACGAGCCAGACGGTCGGACTGATTGTCTTGGCAGTGGTAGCGGTGGCGTTAGTCGTTTACCTCAGGCGGCGGAAGTAAAGCATCTGCGCCAGTTTCAGTTGCCCAAAGTAGAGAGTTTCGCCATGAGAAAGCTGCTAATCCGTTCGATGCCGGTCCTTGCCGTAGTTCCAGTTCTCTTTTCCAGCACCGCCGTTGCGGGACATCAGAATACCGCCGGCACACTGCTAAGCGGAGAAGGCTTCGGCAGGAACGAACTCGTCGCACTAGCCGCTCTCGTGGCGGTGGCAATCGCCGTAGTGGTTTACCTCCGGCGCAGTAAGTCGAAATAACTGCGAAGTAGCTGCTTTGGCACCCTGGTTGACCAGCCATGCCGCTTTAATGTCGGCGGTTCTCGTCGTGATGGTGTTTTTCACCGTTGCTATCTGGGAAACCTTTGCGCCAAATCACCCTCCTCGTCCGGGACAACACCGGAGGTGGGTTCGCTCTGCCTCCTTCCATGTCATCGGGCTGCTCATCAGCGGTCTTTGTGTCCCCATAGCTGCATCAACCGTGGTGGACTGGGCGCAACTACACAGAATTGGGCTGTTCAACCAACTGCAGTTGCCAACTGTTCTAGCGGCTTTGTTGGGCGTCGTGCTACTGGACTTTGGCGATTACGTCACGCACCGGACCATGCACGCAGTGCCAGTGCTATGGCGGTTTCACCGGGTTCACCATTCGGATCTCGACGTCGACTGCGCCACCGATCTGCTACACCATCCCGTAGAGATTCTCATCGGCATCGCCCTCTATTTCGCGCAACTGCTGCTCTGGGGGCTGCCCTATGAGTCCGTACTGGTCTTCGCTCTATTAGGAATCCTTTCCAGTCCTTGGCAGCACGGCAACTTGAAGTTACCAGTGGGCATTCAGCGATATGTTCAGTGGGTGTTGGTCACGCCAGAAATGCACAGGGTTCACCATTCTTCCGTGGCCATCGATGGCAACCGAAATTTCTCCGCCATTTTCCCGTGGTGGGATAGTTGGTTCGGAACCTATGCAAAAGCACCTATTGATGGTTGGTCCACGCTGCGTTTTGGACTTGCCGAGCGGCAGAATGCTGACGATGTCGCTTTCTTCAAACTGCTGTTTGAGCCGTTAGGCGTGATGCCACGGCTGCGTTTCGACCGGCGATTCTTCCGAAGATAACGGCATTGGCGATGGACGCGCCTCCTGCGGCATAACACTGCCCGAACATTCCGCCGGTAGCTTCACCCGCAGCGAATAGCCCGGGAATGGGCACATCGGCTGGGCCCAACACGTGTGCCTCGCGATCGATTCGCAGACCGGTTCCTGTCCAACAAACAACCGCCGGCTTGATTGGCGCTGCGTAAAACGGCGCCTGGCGGATAGGCTGCATCCATTCCGCACCCTTGAAAAAGCGTGTGTCCGTGCCAGCCTCGCAATCGGCGTTGTAGCGCGCCACCATCGTTTCGAGCGTCGCAGCGTGAACGCCAAGCGCCTCGGCTAGCTCGTGCAAAGAGTTGCGAACCGTCAATTTCCCGCTATGTGCGAACTCAGCCAAGCGGTCTGCTGCCCAGTTGGGTGCCGCAGGCTTGTGGGACTTCGCGCGACTCACCTCGTCGAAGATAGCGAAGCATTCGCCCGCAGGCTGCTCCTTTAGTACCTCTGCCAACACCGAATACTCCGTACGCTCGTTGACAAAACGTCTGCCGTGTCGATTCACGAACACCAGCCAGCCAGGCAGGTATGGCTCCAACTCTTTGTTGAACCCAGACGTGAGCAGCAGCAATCCACGGTTATAGCCAGCGAGCTCTGCGCCTACCTGCTGCCCGAGGTCAATGCCGTCACCCCGGGAATGTTGACTACCGATGTACCACGCGATGTCCGGATGGCGGGTCGCGTCTGGGTAGTACTGCGCCAGCTTCTCCGAATCGTTGCCGAAGCCACCTGTGGCCACCACTACCGCTCCTGCGCGAACAACACCATCGTCAGTAACGACGCCAGTGACCCTACCCGACTCTTGATGCAACTTGAGAATACGAGTGTTCAGCGCCACATCGACGGTCTTGCCAACCAGCGAAGCCTCGAGCGCTGCGGCGATAGCTGCGCCGTGGCCCGCAGCTCGGTGTCCGCGGGCCACGCCATCCACGCCCGCTACGTAGAGATCTTCTACCCGAAACTCCACCCCAAGCGATATCAGCCAATCGAGCGTCGGCGCACTATCCTCGCAAAGGCGGTGAACCAATGACGGCTCCAACTTGTGCTGGTTGACGTTCATGTAATAACGGAACTGCTCCGCAGCGCTGTCCACGATGCCGGCAGAACGTTGAACATGGGTGCCGGCAGCGTAGAACACGCCACCAGACAAAGCCGTGCTCCCACCGAGTTTCCGGTCAGCATCGACCAGCAACACGCGGGCGCCCGCCTCCGCCGCCGCATTGGCCGCCGCCATCCCGGCGCCGCCGCCACCCAACACAATGACGTCATAGTCGACTTCAGTGGAGTGCATCAGGAGTTCCTTGACCGCTGAGTAAGCCGCCTCTCGGCTGTCATGGGAGGATAACAGCGCCCTTCACGGTCAATTACTGGTATCGCAAGGCCTCAATGGGCTGCAGCGAAGCGGCTCGCCTTGCAGGATAAAACCCGAAGAACACGCCGATGCCAGCTGCCACACCAAAGCCGAGCATCACAGACCCTGCTGTAACCACCGGCTTCAGTTCCGTGGCGTTGGCCACGGCACGTGCGCCCCCTACTCCTACCAGCACCCCGATGAGGCAGCCGACTAGGGATAGGACGATGGACTCCAACAGAAACTGCCAGAGGACGTCACGACGTCGTGCGCCAATGGCCATGCGGATGCCAATCTCGCGGGTTCGTTCGGTCACACTGACCAGCATGATGTTCATGATGCCGATGCCGCCAACGATGAGCGAAATGGAGGCAATCGCCCCGAGCAGCAGCTTCATTGCGGCGGTCGTGCTGGCTGCGGCATTCATGATGGAGGTCATGTTGCGGACTGAGAAATCGTCTTCCTGACCCTCACGGATACGGTGCCTATCTCGCAGCAGCGTTTCCATATCTCCCTGCAACCGCTCCATAGCTTCTGGCCCTTCAGCCTTCACTTGAACGAAGCGTACGGAACCGATGACCTGCGTACCAAACACCTGGCGTTGCGCTGTGGTGACAGGAATGATGACCACGTCGTCCTGGTCACGACCATCGATGGCTTGGCCACGCGGCTCCGTTACACCGATAACAGTAAACGGGCTTTGGTTGACCCGAATGGTCCGACCGATAGGGCTGTCGCCACCAAACAAGTTCTCCGCCAACGAAGGGCCGATGACCGCTACGCGAGTCGCCCCACGAACATCAGATTCGTCAAAAGGCTGGCCTTCGCCGAACTTCACCTCAGCGACCGTGAAATAGCCTGGCGTGGTGCCGGTGACGCTAGTAGACCAATTGGTCGGCCCCACCACCACCTGCGCGCCACCCGGCGAAGAGGGCGCAACCGCCACCACGCCAGGGAGATCCTTCAGCGCCTCCGCATCGTCGAGGGTCAGCGTGGGCGCACTTCCCGACCCCATGCGGATGCCTCCCGCTTGCGGCGCACCGGAGACCACCATGAACAAATTACTGCCCATCGAAGCGATGGACGCTCTGACGCTGTCTTCCACGCCCTTGCCGATGGCCAGCATCATGATGACAGCGCCGACCCCAATGACCATCCCGAGCATGGTCAAAGCCGAACGCATACGGTTCGCGGCCATGGCGCGCAGCGCCTCGCCGATGAGCGGACCAATCATTCGTTTCTCCTGAACTCTGGCGGAATCGGCCCGTCGTACTGGATGAGGCCATCCTTCAGCAAGACGAGACGCTTGGCCCACGCCGCAATATCCTGCTCGTGAGTGACCACGATTAGCGTCACGCCCTCTTCGCGGTTAAGGCGCTCAAAGAGGCGCATGATTTCTGCGCTAGTAGTCGAGTCGAGATTGCCAGTGGGCTCGTCCGCCAACACGACGGCCGGCTGGCCTACCAAGGCACGAGCAATGGCCACGCGCTGTTGTTGACCACCCGAAATGCGGTTCGGCAGACTGCGGGCATAGCCCTCCAGCCCCACCTTGGTCAGCATGTCGCGTGCCCGTTGGTTGCGATCGGCCCGGGAGACGCCGGCATAAACCAGCGGGAGCGCGACGTTGTCCTCAAGGCTACTGCGCGCCATGAGATTGAACCCCTGGAACACGAACCCCAAGGTACGGTTCCGCAGCCCCGCGAGTGCGGAGTCGTCGAGTTCGCCCACACTGGAGCCAGCGAGTCGATAAACACCGTCCGTGGGTACATCGAGGCAACCGAGGATATTCATCAGCGTCGATTTGCCGGAACCACTGGGGCCCATGATCGCCACAAACTCGCCAGCATCAATCTGCAGATTGATGCCTTTCAACACGTGCAGCGTTTCCGCTTCCGTCGTGTAGTCCTTCAAGACGCCGGTGAGTTCAATGACGGCCATCTCAGAACATCCGCATGCGGGGGCCACGACCGGCATCGCCGGAAACGCCCGTCACTACCAAGTCGCCCGCCTTGAGTGTGCCCGGCAGAATTTCCACAAACCGCTTGTCCGTGGCGGCGGTGCGTACCATCACTCGCTCCAATTCTTTGCCACGCAGCACGTACAAGGGGCGCAAACGTCCTTCCTTGTCGCGCGCGGCGCCGTCCGGACGCTGACCATTCATGCCACCGCCCATGCGACGCTTGCCCGCGCCGTCCGCTTTACCCTTGTCCGCAGCTTCACCCGGCTTGGTCGGTGGCTTGAAACGGAAGGCCGCCGCAGGAACACGCAGTACGTCCTTACGTTCGGAGAGCAGAACATTCACATAAGCAGTCATGCCTGGTAGTAGCTTGAAGTCGGGGTTATCGACGCTGATGACCACGTCGTAATTGACGACGTTCTGGACGGTCTTCGGCTGCAGCCGCACTTCCCTGATGGCGCCAGAGAAGGTGCGGTCCGGGTACGCGTCCACCGTGAACTTGACTCCAAGCCCGGGGGCTAAACGACCAATGTCCGCCTCGGCAAAGCTGCCATTGATCTGCATCTTGGACAGGTCTTGGGCAATCTTGAACAGCGTCGGCGTCTGGAAACTGGCCGCTACCGTCTGGCCAATATCCACTTCCCGCGACACCACCACGCCGGACACTGGGGAACGAATGACCGTATAGCCCAGGTTGGCGCGTTCGCGGTCGAGTTGGGCCGCCACCACGTCCCGCTGTGCAGCAGCACTGGTGGCGAGTTGGCGCAGTTGCTCCACATCCTGCTGCGAGATGACGCCTTTGGCAAAGACCGCCTCACCGCGCTTGAGATTGCCAGCGGCAAGTTCGGCCTGAGCCGTGGCGCTGCGCAAATTGGCCGTCAATTGCCGAACCGTCGCGGCATAGATGCGGTCGTCCAACACCAGCAACACTTGTCCGGCGCGAACCCGTTCGTTGAAGTCCGTCAGGAGCTGACGCACCGTGCCAGAAACCTGGGTACCCACATTGACTAGCGTCACGGGGTTCAAGGTGCCGTTAGCGGAAACGGTCTCGGTCAGGTCGCCCAGCACGACCGCTTCCGTTTCGTACGCTACCTCCTCCTTCTTGCCCCCCTGGCTGCACTTCCAGTAGCCACCGGCGATGACCACCACCGCCAAGGTCCAGCCCACCCAACGACGCCATGAACGCGCCACGCCATTGCTTGCCAAGATCCTTCCCCTTCAACGTCCACCGCGGGTTACATACCCGCGGCCCGTAGCATAAGCCACCGCTGCCATTAAACCAGCCACTGCCGTGGCCACCATTGCCATGGGTGCAAGCCCCATCCCTGCCGTCGATAGCAGGCCGTGCATTTGCGCACCCAGCACGTCACCGCCGCGGTAGACCGCTGTGTCGATGGCGTTCTTGGCCTTGTAGCGACTTTCGGCGTCCGCCACCCCATAGAGTGAGTCCCGGGCCGGCTTGAACATGCCGAATTCTACGGCGCGGCGCGCGCAATTCGTCTGCGCCAACATCAGGAGGGTCGGTGCGAACACGACAAACACGAACGACACCGTGCCGAGCACCGCGCACAGCACCAAAGTTCCCGCAACGCCAAGACGCTTCGAGACCTTGCTGAACAGGAACGCGAGGACAAGGGCCGTCAGGTTGATGATGAAATCCCATGTAGAGAAAAACACAGTACGCGCCTCAGGGGTGGCGTAGGTGGCCTTCACCATTCGCGCAATCTCGTTGTAGGCAATCATCCCTGCCACTGAAGACAACAGAACCATCGCCGCAATACCTAGCAAGAAAGGGGTGCGCAACAGCAGCGTCAGCCCCGCCAACAGGCCGCCACCTACTGGCGCCTCCTCGGTCGGCAGGGCGCTACCACGAGTCTCCCGTACCAGCCACAGGATGCAGCCCAGTACGCCGGACAAAATGACCGCTGAGACCAAGGTCACCGCGGACAAGCCCAAACGTTCAACGATGCCAGTCGTCAACATCGGGCCCGCCAGCCCACCCAGACTGCCACCGGCTGCCACGATGCCGAACAAACGCCCGGACTGCTCACGGTTCCACGTATCCGTCATGAAACTCCAGAACACCGACACCACGAACAGGTTGAAAATGGTGATCCAGATGTAGAAGACCCGCCCTGCCCAGAGCAGCGCCGTCTGGTCCAGAAACACCCACGCGAATACGAGCAAGTTCAGGGTGAAGAACGCGTAGCTCATTGGCACCAGTACCCGACGTCGCAGGCGTGCAACGAGTGCGCCAAACAACGGCACCACGGCGAGCATCACCCCGAAGACAATGAGAGCCAGATGCTGAATTTCGCCTTTTGGCAGGCCCGCGGCTAGCGAGTCGCGGACGGGACGGACCATGTAGTACGCCGTCAGGAGCAGAAAGAAGGCGAGAAAGCTCACCCAAAGGCGTGCGCCCTCCCCCGGCGCCACGCCGAGCAAGCCCGACAGGCGTTCGCCAAAGCGCTGTCGAGCGCTGGGTGTCACGGCACCTTCCGGTCGATGACGATACTGAGAGCGCCGGACTTGCCGGGTTGCCAGGAAGCCTCGCCGAAGAGATCGCCGCTAGCCGCCACCGGCTGTCCGCTTAGCGAAACACGCGCAATGATCGTCAGCTGCTGGGCGCTGGACATGGTGCGCCCGGGCATCATCGCGTCCGCGTCGGAAAGCTGGACCTCCAGCGGCAATTCGTTGGCCATATGCCGCTGCGCCGCAAACGGCGGCCCTGGCTGTGTCGGGTCCCTCGCCGCGAGGAACAGCGCTGCACCTGCAGGGACTTGCGCCTTGAGACCAGGCGCTACAGTGACCGTCAACTCGACGAGCGTTCGACCCCCTGCTTCCGCCGCCGCCCGCGGTTCAGCACCGCCGGCTACGGCGTTTGCCGCCTCGCCGCCGACTTGGGCAATGCTCTGTTCCAACAACTGCGCCACTTCTGGGGGCGGATTCAAGGCCAGCAAGCGCTGCCAACGCTCGCGCGCCAAATCCGCGTTCCCGCGACGCGCTGCCAGCAAGCCACCCAGCCAGAGTGCCTTCGGCAGGTCCGGTTGTGCAGCCAAACCACCCTCAATCAGAGGTGCGGCCTCGCCGTCCAAGGTGCCCGGATTGGCATTGGTCATGGCCATCGCCAGTTCCAGACCCACCAGCGGGTTCTGGCGTCCGGTCTGGTCCCACGCCTTGCGATAAACCTCGGTCGCCTCGTTCCAGCGACCAAAGCTCCCATAGCCGGCACCGAGCTGTAGCAAGGCATCGACATTGCCAGGCGAAGCGTCAGCTGCCTCCTCGAGCGAAGCCAACTGCTCCTGCACGGACGGCCCGGCTGCGGCTGCAGCGGTCCAGTCCCAGTTGCTAGCCCCGAGATAAGTGCCGAACGCGAGCACGGGCACGAGCACTGCAGAGCCTATGACGGGTAGTACGGAACGGGCCTCGCTACCTTTCTGCCGCACCAACGGCCAGCAAAGCCACGCGACGCCGACTACAGCGAGCAGAAAGGCCAGGAAGGTGAACTTGATCATGCTTTGCCATCCGTCGGCCGGGTACCCGGCTCGTCATTCGCCAACGAGTCGTCGGGGTCCGGGGCTGCCGTGGCCATCGACCGCGAACGCCGCACGACAATGCGCCCCACCAACAACAAACCACCCAGCAGCAGTACTGCAGGCGCGGCCCAAAGCACCGTCGACCGCGGCTTATAGAGGACAAAGTCGCCGTAGCGGTCCGTCATGAAACCCCGAATTTCAGCATCGGTTTTGCCGGCTTCCAACATGCCGCGCACCTCGCGCCGCAAGTCCTTGGCGAGATCCGCGTCCGAATCGGCGATGGTCTGGTTTTGGCAGACCAAACAACGCAGTTCGCGGTTGATGGACTCGTAGCGGGTACGAAGCGCCGGGTCCACCAAGGTATCTTCGGCATCAACGGCGAGAGCTGCGGCCGAGGCGAACAGCAGCAATGCACCGAGCAACATTGCCCCCCACTGGTGCCAGCGCGCGACGCTAATGCGATGCGGAGTGTTCATGGCTGTTCTCCATTGGCAGCAAGCAACTTCGGCCTCAGCTTGGTCTCCCAAACCTCCATCGTCAGCGGGCCAATGTGCTTCGCTAGTACCGTACCGTCCCCACCAATCAGGAAAGTCTCAGGGGCCCCATAAACGCCGAAATCGATGGCAGTTCGACCGACGGGGTCAAATGGCACCGCATGATAAGGGTTGCCCAAGCTGGCTAGCCAGTTGCGGGCATCCCCCGCATCATCTTTCCAGTCCAATCCGACAATGGGCACCCCTATGATGGGCGCCATTTCCATCAGGGCTGGATGTTCATCGCGGCAGGCGGGACACCAAGTGCCCCACACATTCAGCAACCACGGTTTGCCGAGCATGGAGGCAGAAGTAAACCGCGCTTCATTACCAGCGATGGTGGGCAGGTCGATACTTGGCGCGGGCTTGCCGATGAGTGGCGAGGGAATCTCGCTGACGACCAAATCGCCACTGCCAATGCGGGCCAGCGCGAACATGAACACGCCGAACAGCGCCAACACCGCAACCGCTGGCCACAGGTAACGGTTAAGCAATTTGCCATTCATGCCTTAGCCCTCCGCGTGGGCGGAGTTGCTTGCCACGGCCACTTCGTCTGGACGCTTCCGGCGATAGCGCCGGTCCGCCGTGGCCAACAAGCCACCCAGTGCCATGACCAGCGCACCCAGCCAGATATAGCGAATGAGCGGCTTGTACTGCACGCGTACCGACCAGCGGCCGCCACCCAAGTCTTCGCCGAGCGCGGCGAACAGGTCGCGGCCCGGCCCCACCGAAATACCCGCTTCGGTCATCGGCATGGTCCGCACCCAGTAGTTACGCTTCTGCGGGTGCAGGGTAGCCACCAAGTCACCGTCATGACGCACCGTAACCTCGCCTTCCGTCGCGTTGTAATTCGGCCCTTGAACCGGCTTCAGGCTTTCCAGCTTGAACACATAGCCGGCCACCTCGGCGGAATCCCCAACCCCCAACGCAATGTCACGCTCAATCTTGGAGGACTCCACCCCTGTGACGCCAATGGTGAACATGCCAACACCGATATGCGCGATGGTCATACCCAGCACGGCGGCCGGCAGCGAATGGCCGCCGCGCCACCGCTGCCACGGCTCATAAAGCGAAGCGCCAATGACAAACACACCGGCCATGAAGCCGATGGCGGCCAGCACGGTGTAGTGGGACAGCCAAACCATGAAGCCCAAGGCGAGCACAGCAGCAACCGCCGCGATAGCGCCGAACACCACCGGCTTAGGCGCCAGTCGCGAATGTTTCCAAGTGGCGTGCATGCCAATGCCGATGGCGACCACCAGTGGCAGACCCGGCACCAGGAACACGGCATTGAAATAAGGCGGCCCCACACTGATCTTGCCCAGCGAGAAGGCATCCATGAACAGCGGCCACAGGGTGCCGAGCAGGATGAGTGCTGCAGACACCACCAGCAACACGTTGTTCAGCAGTAGAAAAGCCTCTCGCGAAAACAAGCCGAAGCCCGCTGTCGACTGCAGTAGAGGCGCTCGCCACGCGAACAGCACCAGCGACCCAATAATGAAGATCGTCAGCAAAGCCAGAATAAAAATGCCACGCGATGGGTCGGAGGCGAAGGAATGCACCGACACCAGCACGCCGGAACGCACGAGGAACGTACCCAGCAGGCTGAGCGAGAACGCAAAGATAGCCAGCAGCAAAGTCCAACTTTTGAACAAGCCACGCTTTTCTGTCACGGCCAGCGAGTGGATTAGCGCGGTGCACACGAGCCATGGCATGAACGAGGCATTTTCGACCGGGTCCCAGAACCACCAGCCGCCCCAGCCTAGCTCGTAATAGGCCCACCAACTGCCCAAGGCGATGCCCACCGTTAGGAACAGCCAAGCCACCGTCGTCCAAGGACGCGTCCAGCGTGCCCAAGTGGCGTCCAACCGACCTTCGAACATGGCCGCGCAGGCAAAGGCGAAGGCTACCGCCGTACCCACGTAGCCGGTGTAGAGCATCGGGGGATGGACAGCGAGTGCAAAGTCCTGCAGCAACGGGTTCAGGTCAGCGCCATCGGCTGCTGCGGGAATGAGCCGCAGGAAGGGATTGGAGGTACCTAACGTAAACGCCAAAAAGCCGACGCTCACCAATCCCAGGATGCCGAGTACTCGTGCACGAAAGGTTTCAGGAAGGCTTTTCGAGAACAGCGACACGGCCACTGACCACAGTGACAGGATGAAGATCCACAACACCAGAGACCCTTCATGCGCGCCCCAAAGGGCGGAGAACTTGAAAAGCGCAGGTAGTGCGGAATTCGAATTGTTGGCGACGTAGGCGACCGAAAAGTCATTCGTCATGAAGGCGTGGCTAAGCAGCGAGATGGCTATGGCGACAAACACTGTTTGCCCCATCACGGCGGAATGGGCCGCTTCCATCCAACGCTCTTGACGCTTCCATCCACCCATCAGCCCAAAGAAAGTCTGTGCCATGGCGAGCGCCAGAGCCAAAGCCAATGCAAAATGACCAAGCTCTGGTGTCATGACTGGTTAGCTCCTGCCGCGGGCGCTGGCGCGTCGGGCGTGTGGGTCTTTTTGAGAGAATCTCGCACTTCCGGCGGCATGTATTTTTCGTCGTGTTTGGCCAAAACTTCATCCGCCACGAACACGCCTTGGTTGTCGAGTTTGCCGTGGGCAATGATGCCCTGCCCTTCTCGGAACAAGTCCGGCAACACGCCGGAATAACTGATTTTCACCGTGTGTGCGAAGTCAGTAACTTCGAAGTTGACGGTGAGGCTACCGGTTTCGCGGTGAATGCTGCCCTTCGGCACCATGCCACCGACTCGGAACCGCTTCCCAGCAGGGACCTTGCCCGCAGCCACTTCAGAGGGGTTATAGAAGTACTGCAGATTGTCGCGGAACGCCAAGGTGGCGATACCTGCCGCGATGGCTACACCGAGCAACACTGAGCCGAACAGCACTAGCCGCTTGCGGCGCGGGGTCATTGCCATCATGCCTCTCCGTTTCCGTCGATTTTCAAGCGGCGCAAGGCGCGCTGCAGGGCTTGGGCGTGCCGGCGGCGCGCCATCACCATATTCAGTAGCAAGGTGCCGATAGCCAAACCAATGCTCGGCCAGACATAGGCGGCATACCCACCCATCGCCAGCCACTCACCAAACGACGCCCACTGGTTCATCACGCACCTTCCCGAATCTGTTCCTGCAACCAACGCGCGTTGCGCTCGCGGTCAAGTATCTCGGCACGCAGGCGCGTACACAGCACCCACAGCTGGAACAGCGTGAACCCGAGGAACATGATCAGCAATGGCACCAGCATTTCGGCGGGCATGGAGGGCCGGTCGGCTTTCATCACCGTCGCGCCCTGATGCAAAGAATTCCACCAGTACACCGAGTAGTGAATGATGGGCACGTTCACGACGCCAACGATGGCCAGAACTGCGCTTGAGCGATCTGCGCGCTGCAGGTCGTCGTGCGCACTGCGCAGGGCCATGTAGCCCAGGTAAAGAAACAGTAGGATGAGTTGCGACGTCAGACGCGCATCCCATTCCCACCAAGTGCCCCACATGGGCCGTCCCCACAGCGAACCGGTGGCGAGGCAAACGAAGGCAAACGAGGCACCTACCGGCGCAATGGCCGCTGCCGCGGCGTGCGCAATTTTCATTCGCCAGACCAACCCGACGAACGCGGCGACAGCCATGGCGGTGTAACAGCTAAGCGATAGCCACGCGGCCGGCGCATGCACGTAGATGATGCGGAACGCGTCTTTCTGTTGGTAGTCCGGCGGCGCCAACACGAGGCCGCCAAACAGACCGTAGACGATGCACAGCAGGGCGCCCCAGCCGAACCACGGAGCGAAGCGCCCAGCAATGCGGTAGACATGGGGCGGCGAGCCGAGCTTATGGAACCAGGTCCAGGTAGCCACATTCACTCCAAACTGATACGCACGGCGGAGGCAGCAGCCCAAGGCGTGAGGCTCAGCGTCAAGATAGTCAAAGCCGAAAGCAACAACACCGGCCCGCGGGTCGGTTCACCCAAAATGGCGAGATCAACACCGCGCGCCCCGAAAATGAGGATGGGCATGGCCAATGGCAGCACCAGCAGCGACAACAGTACGCTGGCGCGCCTACTCCCTAGCGTCAGGGCCGCTCCTGCTGCCCCTAACCCACTAAGACACAACGTGCCGAGACCGAGCAGCAACATGGTGGTACCAAAAGCAGCGGCTGGCACCGCCAGCGAGGCACCCACCAGCGGCGCCGCCGCCACGAGCGGCAACCCGGACACCGTCCAGTGGGCCAGAATGCGCGCGAGCACCTGCACCGCCAACGGCTGCCCCGAGATGACCCACTGCTCCAGCGTGCCGTCTTCGAGGTCCGCCCGAAACAGACTTTCCAAAGCCAGCAACGAGGATAACAGCGCACCCACCCACAGAATGCCTGGCGAGATGTCCCTGAGCTGCGACAACTGCGGACTGAGACTTAGCGGGAACAACGTAGTGACGATGAGAAAGAACACGACGGGCTGGAGCATCTGGCCCGGACGACGAAATGCCAGCACCACATCACGCCGAAATGTAGCCGCGGCAGCGGCCAGCATGCCCGTCGGCACCGTTCCCTCCCCCGAGTTCATGCCAGTTCCAAGGTGCGCACGCCCAGCGCCGGAATGGGTTGATGGGTGGTAGCGAGCACCACTCCACCACCCGCTGCATGTTCGGCCAGCAAACCGGCAAAAAGTTCAACGCCGGCCACATCGAGATTCGTGAACGGCTCGTCCAGCAACCACAAAGAAGCGTTACTCAACAACACGCGAACCATGGCGGCGCGCCGCTTTTGGCCAGCCGACAGCATTCGCGTCGGGCGGTCGGCGTGGTCGGCAATCCCCAAGCGGACAAATGCGGCATCCATCTCGGCGTCGGCCACTGCGCGCCGCAGGCCAACCAAATAGCGGATGTTTTCGCGCGCGCTCAGGTCCGCCTTTAGAGCGGGTTCATGCCCCAGGCAAGCCATCTGGGCGCCGAATTCGTCCCCGAGATGGCGCGTTTCCTGCCCGTTCCAGACCACCTTGCCGTCTTCGGGCCAGAGAAAACCAGCAACGACCCGCAGCAAGCTGGTCTTGCCAGCGCCGTTGGGTCCACGCACATGCCAAAAGGTGCCCAGCGGGGCATCCAAATGGACCCCGCGTAGCACGTGGCGTTCGCCGCGCCACAAATGGACGCCTTGGACTTGCAGACCCGTTTGGGTGGGTGCGGTCACTGGGGGCCGAAAGGTTGCCGAAACAGCCTTGGATGATACAACGCGCCCGCAGTGGAAACCTGCCCGCGAGCCCCGCAACGCCGCTCTCGACGGGTCAGCGGCCTGAACAGCCTCTTGCATAGTTCAGGCGGATTGTCGGACGATAGCGGCTTGGCTGTCCCTTCGTTCCGTGAGTCGCCCATGTTCCCACCGCTTCGCGTCGAACCCACCTACCGCAAACTGTCGCTGGCTATAGAGACGCGAATCCTCGAGCGCACGCTCCGCGACGGGGAACCCCTCCCGACCGAAGCTGAGTTGTCGACGCAGTTCGGTGTTCACCGCTCGACGGTACGAGAGGCCCTCCGCGAGCTCGAGAGCGCTGGGCTCGTTACGCGTCGGCGTGGTACCAAGCGGCTCGTCGTTACCCGCCCGGGAGCGGCGCGTATTGCGGACACCGTGGGGCGCGCCTTGTCCCTGGAAGACGTGACGGTGCTCGAAGTCTGGGAATCCCTGCACTTGGTCGCCCCGGCAGCGGCTGCCAACGGCGCCCGCCGCCGTACGGCTGCCGACCTCGCTGCCATCGAGGCCGCCTACCAACGCTTCACCGAGGACAGCGCAGACACCACCCGCGCCTTGGTCCACATGCTGGCGTTTTTCCGCGCAGTGACGCGCACCAGCGGCAACCGCGTGCTGATGCTGACACTAGAGCCCTTGCTGAAGTTGATGGAGCCAACACTGGCCCAGATGGTGGCGGGCGTCCCCCAAGCGCGCACGCGCATCACCACGGCACAGCGACGCATTCTCGAAGCCTTGACCGCACGCGACACCGAAGCGGCGCGCACCTGGATGTCCCGCTATCTGCGCGACTTCCGGCGCGGTTACGAACTGGCCAACATCTCGCTGGACCAACGCGTGGCTTGGCGGAGTTCCAGTCGATAGGATGCCCTCGTGGTCAGTGTTGCAGCGGGGCTGTTAGCATAGGCGCCCTACCCGCCCGGGTGGCGAAACCGGTAGACGCAGCGGACTTAAAATCCGCCGAGGAAACTCTTGCGGGTTCGAGTCCCGCCCCGGGCACCATCCATGAAGATCCAAGGCTTACGTGCAACTCTGTCGACGACCGCCGGACAGAATGGTACGGCGGTCGAGCCTGCCAAGTCAGCGCCTTTAGTTATCGCTGCGAAAACCTATCTTCGCGTGCGTTCCATCGCAAAACGGTTTGTTCGCTGAGCCACCACAACGGCACAGGAAAGCCTTAGCCGTACGCTTGATGGTTTGCCCCGAACCGCCAACGATTTCGACATTACCCGTAACGGCGAACGGCCCATCTTTGGTGGGATCCACCGACAAGGTGCCACCGCACTCCGCCAACGGGGTAGCCTCAATGAGGGCTCGCTCCCCAGTGGCGGCAAACCCGACCGTTTCGTGCGTACCATCGCAAAAGGGCTTGTTCTTGGATTTGCCGCAGCGACAGAGCGTGGCACGGAACAACTTAGGGTGATTGCTGAGGTCGAGATCCGCGTGCACCACATACGGCCCGCTTTCCCGCAGACGAATGACATTGACCTCCGGAGCACTCTCCTGGGGGCTGCCGTCGTGACGGGTATACGTGATGGCACCCGACGGACAGCTTTGAGCGACGTGCACCAGATGCTCGACGGAGGAAGCCTCCGGGTGCAGCCATTTACCCCCTACGTTCGTTGCAAACACCCGCGGAGCACTCAAGACGCAATTACGGGAATGGATGCAGCGCTTCAAGTCGACCTTGATGCTGATGGCCTCGCTGCTCGCTTGGTTCAAATCTTCCTCGGCCGACGGGGTGCTGGCCGCCTGAGCAAGCGGAGCCGGTACTGGTACTGAGGCCGCCGCGACCACTGCCACCGGAGCCCCTAGCGATACCTCATACTTCTCGT
>CALPVO020000010.1 GCA_943327025.2 Janthinobacterium lividum | reverse complement strand
GTCGTCTGCGCGATGCCTGGGGCTGGGGAATTGCTGGTGGGGCCGTGGATATCCAGAAGGTAAACATCGCCAGCGCCATGGTCGGTCGTCGCTTCGACCAGCGGCGTTGAGCCCCATGGCTGCCAGCGCTTGCCAGCAGGCGGCTCCATGAGTCGCTTGCTTGGGCCCATCATGCAGAACGGCTACGTGGTGCGCGATTGGCGCGCTGCGGCCGAATGGTGGAGCGATGTGATGGGGGTGGGCCCATTCTTCGTCATGGAACATTTGCAGTTCGGCCAATGTCACTTCCGTGGCAAGCCCCTGCAGTTGGACATGAGCGTGGCTATCGCCTACAGCGGTGAACACCAGATAGAACTGGTGCAGCAGCACTGCGCGACCCCGAGCATCTACACGGAGTTCCTCGCTAAAGCGCCGGAAGGCCTGCAGCACGTGGGTGTGCTGGTGGACGACTTGGAAGCCACGTTGACGCAGTTGGGCTGGCACCCCCATGTGGTGCAGGGTGGGGAAACCGTAGTAGGGCAGCGCTTCGCCTACTGCGACTTGCGTGGCGTGGGTGGGCCGAACTTCGCGGCTGGCTTTAGCGGCCACGAAGGCGCCATGATCGAATTGATCGAGGCTTCGGCGCAGGCACGCAGCGCCTTTGAGTACATGAAGCAGACCGCACACGCCTGGACGGGCGAACGTCCGGTGCGTATCCCGAAGAAAAAAGACTAGGCGGTAAAGCTCAGGTGGTCGGCGGCGCAACCAGGACGCGTTCGCCTTCCACCTTCACCTGCCAGCAGGCCAAGGGCTTGCTGGCGGGGGCGCCCAACACTGCGCCAGTGCGGCAGTCGAACGAGGCGCCGTGCAGGGGGCAAATGAGCCGCACGCCGCGCAAGCGGCCCTCATCCATCTTCACGAACCCGTGCGTGCAGATATTGTCCAGCGCGTGCCAGCCGCCTTCCTTGGTGTGGCATACCACCACGTCTCGGCCACCCACCACATAGCCGCGCATGCTGCCGGCGGTGAAGTCGGTGGTGGTCGCCACTTCGTGCCAAGCGGCACCGGCGGCGGCGTTCTGTTCCGGGCTGTCCGCGCCCGGTTGGCTATCATGGTTGCTCATGCGCAAAGCCTAGCAGCGCCGCTTAAAAAGAAACAGGCTTGACTGTTTCTTTCTGCCCATGGGGTGGGCTAACATCAGCCTGACTGTTGGCACCACGCCAACCCAAATATTTTCTGGAGGGGGCATGTCCGAACGCATTACGTTCCTGTCGCGTATGACAGTGAAGGCCGGTTTCGAGGAACAGTTCGAGCGCGCCACCATGGCCCTGCAGGTGGCTACTAAGGCGAACGAAAAAGACGCCATCTATTACGAGTTCTTCAAACTGCGCGAAGAGCGCCGCTACGCCGTGCTGGAAAGCTTCCCCAACGAGGCGGCCGAGCACGCGCACTTGGAAACCCCATGGTTCAAGGACGCGGTAGCGAGCATTATCGAGTGCTTGGATGGCACCTACGTTCGCGAATACCTCGACGAATACCAGTAACGCCAGCTCCGCTGGCGGCAAACCAAACTGCGCCGCCGATAGCGGCGGCGCCAAGCCTAGAGGAAGACCTCCATGACCACGTTCATAGCCACTCTGAAAGTGAAGCCGGGCCACGAGGCTGAATTCGAGCGCCTGCAGACGGAACTGTCACAGCTCTCGCATGCCGAAGAGCCGGATATGTACGTCTACGACGTGATTCGTCACAAGGAGAAGGCGGGCACCTACATCGTGTACGCGCGCTTCAAGGACGATGCAGCGTTCCAGTTACACATGCAGGCGCCCTCACACGACCGGCTGGTGCCGCCTATCCTCGCGGCACTTTCCGAAGACATGGACCTGCAGTTCTTCGACTACGTCGCCTGAAGTAGTGAGAGGACTGGGTTTGCTGGCGACTCGTTAGTCGCTAGCAAACCAATGCCTACAGCGTCAGGCTGGCTTGGTAAACGATGCGCGCAGTGCCACTGACGCGCACGCGGCGCGGGTGACCGCTCTCGCCTTCGATCTCCACATCCACCTCGCCCGCGCGGCCTAGCGATTCGCCCTGCCGGCCACGGAACGAGGCGCGCCCTACGCGCACTGGCAGCAAGCCATGCGCCACCAGGTAGGCGCCCAACATGCCGTGCGCATTGCCGCTGACCGGGTCTTCCGGCATGCCGAAGTGTGGGCAGAACAAGCGAGAAGCCGTGGTGCCCGGGCCATGCGCATCCCGCACGAAGGCGAAGTAGGCATCGGCGCCGAGGTGCGCGCTTAGGCGCTTCAGCGCCTCTGCGTCCGGCGACAGCGCGGCGAGTGCCTCGGGTTCGCGCAAGCCAATCATCAACCGCGTGCTGGTGCGCCGCGCGATGGCGAGTGGGCATTTCGCATCCAGCGCCACGCTGCTGAGGCCCATGGCGTCCAGCAGCATCGACCGTTCCTTGTCGCCCAACGGGGCCAGCAACTGCGGAGCCGAGTAGGCGACGCTCACGCTCGGCGTCTCGCCGCCAGTGACTTCCACCTCATAGAGGCCGGTGGTGGACTTCTGGCGCACCATGCCGGCCGTGCCTTGGCCGGCAGCCAAGCGCGCGATATGGGCCGCGACGGTGGCATGGCCAACGAAACCGGTTTCGTTGTGCGGGTTGAAAAAACGTATGCGCAGGTCGTGGTCGCTGCCATCCCCGGGCAGTACGAAGGCAGTGTCGGTGTTGTTCAATTCGCGGGCAATCGCCTGCATCTCGGCGTCGGTGAGGACCTCGGCGCCGAGGACGACGCCTGCCGGATTGCCGGCGAAGAGCGTTTGGGTGAACGCATCTACCTGGAAAATGGTGACCTGACGAGACATTGCGGAGGGGGCTCCTGTGGGGCGAAGGGGACTTGAGCAAGAGTGTAGCCCAACCCCGTCACCCCATCACCCACTCCGCGATGGGTCTTACTCCGGTGCGTAAACCAGCAATACGTTGCCCGGAAGGTGGAAATACACCCCATAACCGGAATTCACCAGCAGATGCCCCTGTTGGACAACTGGTCCGGCGCCGCCCCCCATGGAGCCGCCCATACCCGCAATACCATTGACGGTGGTGAACGGCTGACGGGTTTCCGTCTCCCAGAGAACCTTTCCGGTGGCCTGCTCGTAGGCTCTCAAACGGCCATCCATATGGCCGGCGATGACGGCACCTGGGATGGCTGTGACGGCCGCCGAAATGCCAGGTTCGCAGTACTGGAGGCCATGGCAGCGGTCATCCGCTAGCGTCGACCAAAGCACTTCGCCCGTCGTTGCGTTCAAGGCATGCATGCCAGCGCGCGGCGGTCCCTTGTTCTTGTTGGTACCTTCCGCTTCTTCGCCGGTCATGTCCGAAATGGGAACGTAGAGCGTGTTGCCATCCAGGGCCATGCCGAAATGAACGCCGCCTTGAATTCCGCCACGGCCGACTTTACGGTGCCACACGAAGCTGCCGTCCTCAGGGCGCACGGCGTAAACATCACCACTCTTCTGTCCGGCGAGTAGTACGTCGGTGCCGTCTGGCAGGGTGGTGAGGATGGAAGCTGCGCCGAAATCTACGTCCGGACCTTCTTCCTTCGGACAGTTGGCGTTTTGCAGCATGCAGCCAACGTTCCAGGCATCGCCACTGGTCTTTTGGCGGGCCCAAAGCACCTTGCCGTCAGTCAGACGGAAAGCGAGCAGCGCATCGCTGCGGTCGTCTGCGGGGCTGGAATAGTTCTCACCAGTTCCGGCGTACAGCACCCCACGCTTGGTATCCAGCACAGGGGTATTCCAGATGGGCGCTCCCGAAGGCCCCAGAATTGCCGTGCCTACACTGGTGGTGCCGGTCCGGCTGGGCGCTGCAGGGATGGTGTACGACTGCCAAATGGTGGCGCCGGTCTTGGCATCCAGCGCATGAATGCTGCCGCGGAAGGTGCAGCAGGCGTATTTCGGGTCGCCGGCACTGGACACTTCCAGCGAACTGACGGGAACGTACAGCCGACCGTCATAAAGCACCGGGGCTGCGGTAACGGTAGCGTTCGGGTGGTCATCCACCTTGGTCTTCCAAACCAGCTGGCCGGTCAGTGCATCCACGGCATAGACACGCGCCATCAGGTCGCCGAAATACAGTAGCGGACGTGCTGGTGCCGGCGTACCCGCTACCCAACCGTCCATCTGGATGGCGGTACGTACCTCGGCGGAAGCACGGAAAGTCCAGCGCGTGCAGCCGGTAGCAAAATCCAGCGCATGCACCGTACCGTCTTGGCTGCCCACATAGACCGCGCCTAGCGCCACCAAGGGCTGTGAACGCGCCCGCTGGGCCTTGGGGTAGCCGAAAGCCCACTTCAGCTTCAGCTTAGGCAAGTCGGCGGCGGCCAGTCCCCCTATCTCTGCGGGTACGAAGCGGCGATTTTGGCGGTCCATGCCCCAGCCGGCTTTGGCGGGCGGGCTGTTCAAATCGAACTTTGCTGCAGGGCCGCTGCAGCGCTGCGCTTCCGGCTTGGCTTGACTGTCGGCAAGCGACTGCCCGCCGAGATACTCGGCTACCGCCACGCGTGCGGCGGCGCTCAAGCCGGTGGCCTGTTGCTGCATGATGCCCGTGGACAAGGCATCGTGAATAGCATCGGTTGCCATCATTTGCAGGAACATCTTGTGCGGCGCTTTGGGCACACCGCCCTCGTGGCACTGGGCACAGCGCTCGAGGTACACCTGCTCGCCTGTTGGCGGAGTCGCTGCCGCCTCCGCGGCGACCGCAAGCGTCGGGAGGACACAAGACGCGGCTAGTGAAAAGCAGAGGAAGAGCTTGGCACGCCAAGCGCTGACCGTGTTCGATATGACCGAAGATTGAGGGCTCCGGTGGTGAGTATCGTTCATGCTGCTTCCTCTGGGCCGAACCAGTTCGGCCGGTTTGCTACTTCTCTTGAAGCCTCTTGAGCTTTTGGCCTTGCCACGCGGTTTAGAGCGTGGCGGGGTTCTCCAGGCAGGTGCGCAGGTCCGCGAGGAAGGCCGCACCCACTGCGCCATCCACCACGCGGTGGTCACAAGACAGGGTGAGAGTAGCCACCTTGGCAACCACGGCCGCGCCGTTGCGGGCGATGACGCGTTCGCGGGCAGCGCCCACGGCGAGAATAGCCACCTGCGGCGGGTTGATGATGGCGTCGAACTGGTCGATGCCATACATGCCGAGGTTGGACACCGTGAATGTACCGCCGGTGATTTCTTCACGTACCAACTTGCCATTGCGGGCACGCTGCGCGAGATCTGCCACACCGCTCGCCACTTCCGCTGCGGTCTTGTTCGCCACATCGCGTAGCACCGGAGTCGACAGGCCGCCGTCGGTGGAGACAGCCACGCACACGTCTGCGCGAGCGAACTTCACCACTTCTTCGCCCGCGAAGTGCGCGTTCAGTTGCGGATGCTTGCCTAGCATCAGTGCCACGCCGCGCAGCAGCAGATCGTTCACGGACACCTTCTGGCCAGCCGCCACGAGTTCGGCACGACGCGCGAAGAGGCCTGTGAAATCGACATCGGCCCCGAGACGGTAGTGCGGGATGGTCTGCTTGCTCTCGCTCAGGCGCCGCGCAATAGTCAGGCGCATGGACGTCATTTTTTCGCGGGTGGCCGGGTTGGTGCTGCCGTCGTCTGCCGGAGCGGGTTTGCTGGCAACTTCCGCAACGACTGCGCCACTGGCCTGAGCCGCGTGATAAGCCTCCACGTCTTCCTTCGACACGCGGCCATTGCGGCCAGTACCCACGACCTTGGAGATGTCTACCCCAAGCCGTTCCGCGACGCGGCGTGCAATAGGGCTGACGCGGGCCTCGCCGCTGCTCTCTTCGGGAGCCGAGGGAGTAGCCGTTGGTGCAGGACCGGCATCGGCCGCGGGTTCGAACGAGGTATCGGCGCCTTTGAAGTTGGCGATGAACTGGTCTAGTTCCTCTTCGCTCACCGCGGCATCCGCCATCAAGCCGATGAGCGCTCCCACCGCGAGGGTGTCACCCACTTGGCCGATGATGCGGCGAAGGGTTCCGGCAACAGGGGTCTCTACCGTGTTGACGATTTTTTCGGTTTCCACGTCCAGCAGGGGTTCGGTTTTACCGAGCACTTGGCCCGCCGTGGCATGCCAGCCGTTGATCGTCCCTTCCTGCATTTCGATGCCCCACTTGGGCATCGTTATCGCATTGATTTTGCTCATTGATTTTTTACCTCAATCCTTCATCACGGCACGGATGGCGGCCTCGATACGGGTGGGGCTGGGCACGTAGGCACGTTCCAGTTCACGCGCGAAAGGCACGGGTGTGTGGGGGGCGGTTACGAGTTGCACCGGCGCCTTCAGGCTGTGGAAGCCGCGCGCGGCCACCATACCGGCGATGTCGCTGGCGACGCTGCAACGCGGGTTGCTTTCATCCACCACCACTAGACGTCCGGTGTTCTCGACACTCTCGAGAATGGTGTCTTCGTCCATCGGGGAAGTGGTGCGCGGATCGATGAGGTCGCAGGTGATGCCGTCCTTCGCCAGCGCATCGATGGCCTTCTCCGCGAAGGGCACCATGCGGGCAAGAGCTACCACCGTGACATGCTCGCCTTCGCGAACCAACGAGGCCTCGCCGAAGGGAATGGTGTAGGCACCATCGGGCACTTCACCCTTGCGGGGGTAGAGGGCCTTGTGCTCGAAGAAGAGCACCGGGTCGTTGCCGCGCAGTGCGGTAATCATCAGGCCCTTCGCGTCGTAAGCGTTCGAAGGAATGACGACCTTCAAACCCGGCACGCTGGTGAGCATGGAATACATGGTCTGCGAATGCTGCGCGCCCATGTTCATGCCGGCACCCATGGCCAAGCGGATGACCGCCGGGCAGTTGGTCTTGCCGCCAAACATGTAACGGAACTTCGCCAGTTGATTGAAGATCTGGTCGAGGCTGACGCCGACGAAGTCGGCGAACATGAGTTCTGCGACAGGACGGAGGCCTGCGAGTGCTGCACCACCGGCCGCGCCGATGATGGCGCTTTCGGTGATGGGCGTGTCGATGACCCGGTGGTCGCCGAAGCGGGGCAACAAGCCCTTCGTGACACCGAAGATACCGCCGGAGGCTTCGCGTTCGCCGCTGGTGCCGCCGGCACCACCGGACACATCCTCACCGAGCACGATGATGGACGGGTCCCGGGCCATTTCGAGATGCAGCGCGTCGTTAATGGCGTCGCGCATGGATTTGACTGGCATGGGGAGTCCTCAGTATTCGGCGTAGACGTCGGCGTACAGGTCGGCTTCGGCCGGCGGCGACGAGGCCCGGGCTTCGGCGACCGCACGGTCGATGAGGGCGAGCACTTCGCTGTCGATGGCGTCGAGTTCGCCAGCTTCCAGCCAGCTCTCGGCGGTGACCCGTGCCCGGAAATTTTTCAGGCAGTCCATGCTCTCGCGCAGGCGCTTGGTCTCGTCCTTGGCGCGATACAACTGCGGGTCGCCTTCGAAGTGGCCGAAGAAGCGCGTGATGCGGGCTTCGATGGCGGCCGGGCCTTCGCCGGCGCGGGCGCGGCTAACCATGCGGCCCATCGTCTCAAAGACCGCGAAGAAGTCGCTGCCGTCGCAGACTTCGGCCGGCATGCCGAAGCCACGGCAACGGCCGGCAATGTCACGGCTGCCCACGGAGTAATCGGCACCAGTATGTTCACCGTAGCCGTTGTTTTCCCACACGAACAGCGCGGGAACTTTGAGGACCACGGCGAGGTTCATGGCCTCGAACACGGTGCCTTGGTTGCTACTGCCGTCGCCACCGAAGGCGACCGAGACCGTGCCATCACCACGGTTGCGGCAGGCGATAGCGGCGCCCACGGCGAGCGGCTGGCCGCCGCCCACGATACCGTTGGCACCGAGCATGCCCTTGTCGAAGTCCGCAATGTGCATGGAGCCGCCCTTGCCCTTGCACAGGCCGTCGTGGCGGCCATAGATCTCTTTCATCATGCCCACCACATCGCAGCCCTTGGCGATGCAATGGCCATGGCCGCGATGCGTGCTCACAATGTAGTCCGCATCACTCAGGAGTTCGCACACGCCTACTGCCACGGCTTCCTGGCCGGAGTAGAGGTGCGTGAAGCCGGGAATCTCACCCGTCTGGATTTCGACGTGTAGCCGTTCCTCGAACTCGCGAATGGTCTTCATCTGCCGGTAAGCACGCAGCAGTTGCTCACGCGTCAACGGCGCGAGTGTCGTGGGATGGATAGGCGGGGTGGCCAAGGGAATCTCCTCTGGATGACCGGGCTACGGGGTCGCCGGGGCGGGTGGCGGGTTGCCACGGCCCTGGCGGCCCTCGAGATAATCGTCGATGACTTTATGGTGGTGGCGGATGCGCAGTTCCTGCTCACCAATCCACAGGCCGTCAAAACCAGCGGAATGCATACCGGCCTGCACGCCCGGCAGGTTCGCAGCATCCTGGTCGAGCACAAGGCCGATGGACTTGTCGCCATGGCGGAACTGCAGGTGGCGCGGCCGCTCTGGCCATTCTTTGCCGTCCGGCACGAGTTCCAGCACCCAGATGTCGTAAAGCATCTTGTCCGGGTCCGTGGCATGCGGACGCTGCCTGAACAACATCACGTCGTCGGCATGCGTGTTCAGCTGCACGTTCGGGAAGATGGTGTAGTGGTAATCGTCCGTCAGTTGGTCGTCATTCAGCTGCGAGTAATCCTTGCCTTGTTCACCACCATGCTTGCGCTTGAACTTCTGCACATCGCGGCGAATCTGGCTGATCGGGTTGTCGTAGTCCGCCGGGTCCATGCCCGCGCCCTTCATGATGGTCTTGATGGGCTCGGGAATGGTGTTGGGCGTGCGGACGCGCGGCGACAGCGTGCCGAAGGGAATGAGATAGCGGTTGTGCCGCTCGTAGCAGTCCACCTGCACGTCGAGGTCATGCAGGTACCACATGAGCTGCGGGTGAATGCCCTGCACGTGATAGGTCTCGTTGAAGGCGTCCACGGACGTCTTCCAGTTGCAGTCCCACTCGACGGTCACATCCTTCACCAGCGCCATCTTGTGGATGTTGTACGCCTGCAGGTGTTCACCGATGGGTTCGAGGAACTGTTCTAGTGGCTCTGCGTCGGGGTTCAGACTGAAGAACACGAACCCATTCCAGGTGGCACACGGTAACTCGCGCAGGCCGCGGCAATTCGGGGCGCCTTGTGGGTACGTGTCGAGGTCCGGAATGCGCTTGAAGCGGCCGTCAATCTCGTATTCCCAGTGGTGGTACTGGCACTTGAACGAGTCGGCACTGGAGTGGCCTTCCGGTCGCAGGCGGTTGCCGCGATGGAGGCAGACGTTGTAGAACGCGCGCACGCCGCCATCTTGCTGGCGGACGATGAGCACGGACTCTTTCCCGATTTCCGTGCAGATGTAGTCGCCGGCTTCCTGCAAGTCTTGCAGGAGCCCGCCGAGCAGCCACACTTTGGTCCACATATGGTCCCACTCGCGCTGCATGAACTCGCGCGAGGTATAGCGTTCCTTCGGAATGAGCACCGGCGCGATGCCCGGGTCCGGTGCTTTGGCATTCACCGCGCTTTGCTCGCCGGAGACGCGCGCTACCTTTTTGTAGGCCGGTGTGCGCGAAGCGGCAGCGAGTGCCTCAAGGTCCAGCGGGATGTTCGGTGGGATGATGCTCATGCAGTTCTGTCCTGGGTTCCCGGTCAGTGCTCGGTCGGGGCTTCAAGCGGCAGGCCAGCAGCCCAGCGCAGGCTGCGACGCAACAGACGGTGGAAAGCGGGCACCTTCCAGCTGCCGCGCTCTTCCTGCGGGTAGCTGTCCATCAGCGGGCGCATGTCGTGCTTGCCGCGGCTATGGCCCAGCGTGAAGTACAGCACTTCGCCGGCCTCGACTTGCTTCAAGTACATGACGGGGCGTGGCGCGTTGTCGGTCCAGTCCCCATCGGCGAACAGGCGGCTGGTGCCGCTCCATTCGGTGTGTAGCAAGACTTGCAGCGGGCCGTGCAGCGCGCTGAGGTAGAGCTCGTCGTCAGCCATGAAAGGCTCGATACCGGCCACCAGCGGATGAGTGGGGTCCGTCACTTCCACGCGGTACGGTTTGATGGCTGGATGTGCGAGAAACTGGCTGCCGAGCGTTTCCATGAACACCGGCGCAGTCCGCGGCGCTACCCAGCGCTTGCCTTCCAGTTGCAGCAGCGAGTTGGTGCCGTGCAGCGCCAGCCAACGCTTGCCACCGGCCACGAAGTTGCGCAGGCGTTCGGCACCTGCATCATCCGGCGCCATGTCGACGGTATACGTGACAAGGAAGTCGGCTTGCTCGAGGCCTTCGAGGTCGCGGTAGTCCTCGCGCACTCGCACGCGGATGTGGGGATGCTCCGCGAACAGGCGCAGCAGTTCCAGGCGGGCATGGTCGATGTCGTGGTAGCGGCCGCCGCAGACCAGCCAGGCATCGACAGTGCGCGGGGCAGAGGTTTCCATGGCTGCCGCTCCTAGTAGCGGATGCCCTTGGTATAGCCGTTATCTGCCACCACGTTGGCACCGGTGATGATGCTGGCAGCCGGGCTGGCGAGGAACGCCACCGTTCGGGCCACTTCCTCGGGGCTGCCGAAGCGACGGTTGGGCATGGCCTTTTCCGTGGCTTCGTAGAACTTCGGGTTGGTGCCCTTGATCATTTCCCAGGCGCCGCCTTCGAAGTAGATGGGGCCCGGGCAGACGGTGTTGACGCGCACGTTATGGCGGCCCACGAACTGCGAGAGGTTCTTCGCGTAGTTGATGAGGCCGGCCTTCATCGCGTTATAGGCCATGGGGCCGCCGAAGGTCTCGAGGGCATTCGTGGAGCTGATGATGACGACCGAGCCGGAGCCGCTGGCCTTCAAACGTTCCATGAGGGTTTCGCAGCCGCGCACCGTGTGGAGCACGTCCACTTCGAACGAACGCCACCAGTTCTTCTCCGAGTCCATGCCGGCACCGGCCGAGACGTTCGGGATGAAGATGTCGCAGCCGCCAAGGGCCTCGGCAGTGGATTCGAGCCAAGCCTTGTAGGCGTCGGCATCGCGCACATTGACGCTGCCGCCCACCACGTTCACATCGCGCTGCTTTAGCGCTACGGTGGCTTCAGCCACTTCGTCCTCGTTGCGGGCACAGAAGCCGATATCGGCGCCTTCCGCTGCCAGCAGTTCGACGATGGCTCGACCAATACCCTTGGTGGCACCGGTAACGATGGCCTTCTTTCCGCGCAATCCGAGATCCATGGCGAACTCCCCGCGGCCCTGGCTGGGCCCGCAAAAACTGGTGAATGTTCGGTTTAACCGACCTGAGAGTATAGCCGTACGCCGATTGCAGAAGAAACAGTCATGACTGTTTTTTTCTTGTCAGGGTGTCCATGGATTGCGTGGCGGGCGGCAACACCGCAAACTGCGCGCCTTCAGTAGGTTTTTGGCGCGCCACTGGCGTGCCCTTCAGCAACATTCCGCGGCCCTTGGGGGCCCGGCAACAGGGGAAGACGATGGCTGGGATTGTGGTGGTCGACCGGGACGGCGTGGAACACGAAGTCGAGGCGAAAGAGGGCGTTTCGCTGATGGAAACCCTGCGGGACTTGGACTATGGCAGCCCGGCCATCTGCGGCGGCATGTGCTCCTGCGCCACCTGCCACGTTTACGTAGACGAGGCCTCTGTTTCGCGTCTCGCGCCCATTCAGGGCGACGAGAAGGAATTGCTGGTGGAACTGAGCGGCTACAAGCCGACTTCGCGCCTGTCTTGCCAAGTGCAGTTCGATGCCAGCCTGGCTGGCATTCGCGTCACCATCGCCCCGGACGAGTAAACCGGAGCTAGCAGCCCACTGCCTCCCACCAGCAAAACCTGGTGGGAGCCAGCGGGCCCGCGACAGCGCTTACTGAATGGTCAGGGCGTTGTCGATCAGTTGTTCCGTGCCGTTGATGAACCGCGATTCATCCGAAGCCAGGAACACCACCAAGTTCGCCACGTCCTCCGGCACGCCAAGGCCCCACGGCGATTCCGTGAAGGCCTCCTTCGTCAGCCCGAGTTGCTCGTTGGCGCTCGCGACCATCGCGGTGTCGATGGCACCCGGGTGCACGCTGTTGCAGCGGATGTTCATCTTGTTCATCTGGCAGTGAATGGCAATGGACTTCGTCATGCCGGCAACGGCGCCCTTGGCGGCGCTGTAAGCGAAGAACACCGGGTAGCCGAGGTAAGAAGCCACTGACGACATGTTGATGATGGAGCCGCCGCCGGATTCCCGCATGGCCGGAATGGCCGTCTTGCACCCGAGGAACACGCCCTCGCTCATCACGCTGTTGGCGAAGCGGAACTGCTCGAGGGTGGTGGTTTCCGGAGTGGCCACCACCACGACGCCGGCGTTGTTCACCAGCACGTTCAACTTGCCGAACGTCTTCACTGTGGTCGCCACGACGATGGCCCACTGCGCCTCGTCGCGCACATCGTGCTTCATGGAAGCCGCAGAACCTTCGCGGGTGGCGTTCAGGGCGGCAGCCACGGCTGCGGCACCCGCCTCATTGATGTCCGTGACCATGACGTGGGCGCCTTCGCGCACCAAGGCCTCGCAGTCGGCTTTGCCGAGCCCGGAAGCTGCGCCTGTCACGATTGCTACTTTGCCTGTTAAACGGCCCATGTCGCCCCCTCGCTTTAACGGTACTGGATTGGTCGGTCAGGGGTGACTGAAACGGCCACCCGTCGCGGACGCTATCAGTCAGCGCTGCTTGTTTCAATCACCTTTGACTTTTTTCGACAGCCGCCGCATTCTGCTTTCCCACCATGGCCAGCAAGTCCCAGCTTTCCGCAGTGCCCGCCGCTTCCGCGACCGATACGGTCGGCTGGCAAGCCCAGAAGAGCGCCGCCACCCGCAACCTCATCATCGAGGCGGCCATCAAGTGCTTCGTGGAACTGGGCTACGCCCAGACCACCACCACGGCCATTGCGGACAAAGCGGGCTTGTCGCGCGGGGCCATGCTGCACCACTTTCCTTCGAAGCTCGATATTGTGCGGGCCGCTGTGGACTACCTCCACGCCAAGCGGTTGCGCGCCTTCCGCAAAGCCATGTCGCGTGGTTTGCCCGAACATGGCGACCATGTACGGCAGGGCGTGGAGGCGATGTGGGCGCATGTGCGGCACCCGATGTTCGTGGCGTTCTTCGAACTCAGTGTCGCGTCGCGCACCGAACCGGATCTCGCTGAAATTCTGCGCCCGGCACAGCAGTCCTTCGAGGAAGCCTGGTACCACACCGCCCGCGAACTGTTCCCTGAGTGGGAAGGACGCGAGGAGGCGTTCAATGTGGCGCTGGACTTGTGCCGTTACCTCATGGAAGGCATGGCTATCGCCTACCTCACCCACAAGGAAAGCGAGCGCGACCATCGCCTGATGGCCTATCTCGAGAAGCAGTTCAACCAACTGCTTGGCAAGTAACCCCTTGGAGTTTCCACAATGAGCACCGTGACCCTCACGGTGGCGGATTCCGTCGCCACCCTGACGCTGAACCGCCCCGATGTTGCCAATACCATGGACCAGGCTTTCGGCCGTGATTTTCACGCCGCCGCCGTCCAAGTGGCGACCGACCCGGCTGTTCGTGCGGTCATTCTGACCGGCGCGGGCAAGGCTTTCTGCTTCGGCGGTGACCTGCGCGGCATGATGGCCGGCAGCGACAACGTAGAGCACTACCTGCGTGAACTGACCTCGAACCTGCATGCTGGCTTGAGCGCGCTGGCGCGGATGGATGCACCTGTTATTGCTGCGGTGAACGGTACGGCCGCCGGTGCCGGCGTGGGCCTGGTGCTCGCCGCAGACCTCGCCATTGCGGCCCAGTCGGCCAAGGTGTCGCTGGCCTACACGGGTGTCGGCCTGACACCCGACGGCGCGACGTCTTTCTTGCTGCCACGGGCGGTGGGGCATAAGCGCGCCATGGAACTGCTGCTGACCAACCGTACCCTCAGCGCGGACGAGTGCCTGCAGTGGGGTTTGGTGAACCAAGTGGTGGCGGATGAAGAACTGCTGGCAACAGTGGGCAAGCTGGCGGCGCGTTTGGCGGCAGGGCCGACGCAGGCCTTTGGCGCCACCAAGCGCCTGATGCTGGCCTCGGCGGGCGGCTTCGAGACCCAGCTGGCGCTGGAAAGCCAGACCATCGCCACGCGTGGTGCTTCAGCCGAAGGCAAGGAAGGCATCACGGCCTTCCTCGAGAAGCGCAAGGCTTCCTACCCGCGTTAAGCGCCAAGTGTCGCGAGCAAGCTCGCTCCTGCAACCAAAAACTTGCAGGAGGCAGCTTGCTGCTGGCGCTACTTTTTGGCGCTCGCTTGTGCCGCTACGGCGGCCGCAGCAGCGGCAATCTTCGCCGGGTCGCCGAGGAAGGCGCGGCTGCGCGGCTTCAGGTTTTCATCAAGGTCATATACCAGCGGCACAGCCGTGGGGATGTTGAACTCGATGATTTCCTCGTCGCTCATGCCATCGAGCATCTTCACCAGCGCACGCAGGCTGTTGCCGTGTGCCACTACCAGCACGTTGCGTCCCGCGCGTAATTCCGGCGCGATGTGCTCGGCGAAATACGGCTCCACGCGCGCAAGCGTGTCTTTCAGCGATTCGGTGGCCGGCAGCAACGCAGGGGCTACCCCTGCGTAGCGGCGGTCGTGCATCGGGTGGCGCTCGTCGCTGGTGGCCAGCGGTGGCGGTGGAATGTCATAGCTGCGCCGCCAAATCTTCACTTGCGCCTCGCCATGCTGCTCCACGGTCTGTGCTTTGTTCAGGCCCTGCAGTGCGCCGTAGTGACGCTCGTTAAGTTCCCAGGCGCGAATGACCGGGATCCACATCAGGTCCATCTCGTCCAGCACGCCCCAAAGGGTACGAATGGCGCGCTTCAGCACTGAGGTGTAGGCCACATCGAAGGTGATGCCGGCGGCCTGAAGCAAACGGCCCGCTTCGCGGGCCTCGGCACGACCTTGTTCGGTCAGGTCGACGTCTGTCCAACCCGTGAACAGGTTTTCGAGGTTCCAGGTGCTCTGCCCATGTCGGGCTAAAACCAATTTGCCGCTCAACGCCGCTTCTCCTGCCGGAATTCGTGACGGCGTTTTATACCACGCGGCGAACCGCCTGCAGGGCTACGCTGAGAGTGGCGAAATCCGCGGCGCCGACCGTTTGCATCTCCGCCAGGGTTTGTTGCAACCCGGCCAGTCCCGCGGCATGGCGGGCTTGCCAAGCGCTGAGGCGTTGCTCGGCCGTCTTGCCGGGAAGTGCCAGAGCCGCCGCCGTGAAGGCCGATTGGAAGGCATGTAGTTCGTCGCGCAAGCTGCTGCGCGCCAGTGCGGGCCAGCGCCCGACCACCTGCAAGGCTTCTACTTGGTCCTGCAGCCAACCCAGCCCGATACTGCTGCCCAGTTGGAGGTAGAGGGCCGTGGCCTCGGTAGTGGTGCCGCCTGCCAATGTTGCTACCTGGAGAGCGGGCAAGGTCAATTCCAGCAGCGCGACGCGGGTCGCCAGCGGCGTTGGCACGCCAGCGGTCGCATAACGCGCCACACGCGCGGCTTGGCGCTCCGCCATGGCTCGGGGCAGGGCCGCGGGTGCCGCCTGCCAGAACGCCTTCAGGCCCGGTTGTAGCGCTGCTACCGCCGCCGCAATGCCGCCGTGGTGCCGGCGCTGGGTGATGACCCAGTGCGTGGCATGGCGCAGCTGGCGCGTTACCGCGAGCAATAGGTCCGTCTGCACGGCCGTGGGAACCCGTCCATCCAGCGCTTCGACGGCGGGCCACACTTGCGCCAGTTCCAAGGCTTCGTGGGCGATGGCCCAGGCGCGCGCTACTTGCGGCACGGTGGCAGCGGTTTCACCGGCCAGACGCAT
>CALPVO020000009.1 GCA_943327025.2 Janthinobacterium lividum | reverse complement strand
TAGGGACCTTGCTGGGGGGCAGTTGCGCGAATACCCGCGCCGCTGCTCCACCATCCCCGGCTGCCACCCAAGCAGCAGCGGCCTCTTCCAGCGCTCCCGTGCGGGCTTCGCCTGCAAGGGTGGCAGCACGGGCTTCGGCGCCTCGTGCGACGGACACGGCTGCAGCCGGCGAGAGGGGCGGGCGGGTTGGCGTCTTCGCGGCGTCCTGTGCCAAGACGGCGCTTTTAGCCGGTTCCGGCGGTGGTGTGGTGAGGCTACAGCCGCTAGCGAGCAGGGTTGCCAGTCCAATCACGGAAAGAGCAAGACGAACGGAAACTGCCTGCCCACACCAATCACGCCGCAGCCGGTGCATTGGCGCTTGCGTGTAGGCGTGGTGCGTGGGCACGATGGCGTCCGGTTTCATCTCTAGATTATAGGCGGCGCCCGTGACGCATTCTCGAGCCATTTCCAGCGTGTCCGGCACGATACCCGCCTCCGCGGTGGTCCCCGGCGAATTACGCGTGGTGGCAACACCCATCGGCAATCTGGCCGATCTCTCCCCGCGGGCCCGTGAGGCCTTGGCCACGGCCGATGTAGTTGCTGCCGAAGACACGCGGCACTCTCTGCAACTACTGCGTTATTTGGGGTTGGAGCGTCCGCTGGTTTCCCTGCATGAACACAACGAAGCGGCGCGTGTGCCAGCGCTGATAGCGCGGCTCCAAGCAGGGGAGAACGTCGCGTTGGTGAGCGATGCGGGCACGCCACTCTTGAGCGACCCCGGTGCGGGTTTGGTCGGCGCGGCGGTGGCTGCTGGCTTGCGCGTCACGCCGTTGCCGGGCGCCAGTGCGCTGCTGGCGGCGCTCTGCGTGGCGGGTTTGCCTGCCGAGCGGTTCTCGTTCGAAGGCTTTTTGCCCGCCAAAACCATGGCCAGACGTCAGGCTCTTGAAGCGCTCGCCAATGACACGCGCACGCTGGTCTTCTACGAAGCTCCCCACCGTATTGTCGACACCTTGTCGGATGCCCTTACTGCATTCGGCGCGGATCGACAGGCGGTAGTGGCACGCGAATTGACCAAGCTACACGAGACGGTTTACCGCGGTTCTCTCGGTGAATTGGTTGCGATGGCGCCCAAGGAGCCCAACTTGGCACGGGGCGAAATCGTGTTGCTGGTACAAGGACACCGTCCTGTCGCGGGCGGTGAAGTCTTGCCCGCGGAGGCGCTGCGATGGCTGCGCATTCTGTTGCCGCACCTCGCACCTTCACGCGCGGCCGCCGTGGTGGCGGAGGGGCTCGGGCTGCGTCGACAAGCGGTTTATACGCTGGCCTTGTCGCTGTCTTCACCTGAAGACCCCGGCGATGTCCTTACCGACACGGTAGACTGACCGCGGGAGCTGGCCGGGCAACCGCTGCGGCAAAGGGGAAACCCTGCGTCGGGGAGGAAAGTCCGGGCTCCATAGGGCAAGGTGCCAGGTAACGCCTGGGGGGCGCAAGCCCACGGAAAGTGCAACAGAAAGTAAACCGCCGAACGCTGTCGCAAGGCAGGCGTGGTAAGGGTGAAACGGTGCGGTAAGAGCGCACCGCGGGGCTGGCAACAGCAACGGCACGGCAAACCCCACCTGGAGCAAGACCAAATAGGGAGGTACGCCCCGCAAGGGGCAAGGCGCGGCCCGCGTCCGCCTCCGGGTAGGTTGCTTGAGGCGTGCGGCGACGTACGTCCTAGAGGAATGGTTGCCCTCGACAGAACCCGGCTTACAGGCCGGCTCCCTCTTTTTTTGTTTTGGTGGGGTTTTTCTCCCACCTTGAGTCGCGTTTGCGGCGGCGCGTCAATGTTCGTTACTGCTGGTTTAAGTGATAACGCTAAGTCATTGATTTTACGATATTCAAAAAGCCTATCTAAGGAGTTGCCCTAAAGACGTAAGTCTCTGACCCCGTTGAAATTTTCTCCTTCCGCGCGTTGCTTTCACCGTGTGCGCAGCCTATAGTGGCGGGAAGTGGGAAAAAGTGGGAGGAAATGGGGTTTTGCCCCATCACCAGACGATGTTTCGGGGCGCAACGCAAGTCACGCTGGATGCCAAGGGCCGCATGGTGCTGCCGACGCGTTACCGCGAGCGAATTCTGGAGCGTTGCCAGGGTCAGTTGGTGGTCACCATCGACCGGGACCGCTGCCTCCTGCTCTACCCCCTGCCCGAGTGGGAGGTGCTGGAAGGCAAGCTGATGCGCCTCCCCACCATGAACGAGGCCTCCCGCAAGCTCCAGCGGCTGATGGTGGGCCACGCCACTGATGTGGAACTGGACGCCGCTGGGCGTCTGCTGCTGCCGCCGAAGCTCCGCGAGTTTGCCGCGTTGGAACGCGATGTGGTGCTCGTCGGTCAGGGCAACCGCTTTGAACTTTGGGACGAGCCCCGCTGGAACCAGAGTCGTGATGCTTGGCTTGCCGAGGACACCGCGCTGCCGACGGACATGCCTGCCGATCTCGGCAACCTTTCCATCTAACCGGAGCGCTGCGACATGGAAGCTGCCCTCCACGCCCCGGTCCTTCTCGCTGAGTCGGTCGAAGCCCTCGCTATTCGTCCTGATGGCTGCTACGTCGATGCGACGTTCGGTCGCGGCGGTCACTCGCGCGCTGTGCTCGCGGCGCTTGGCGCAGCAGGTTGCTTGGTGGTCGTTGACCGTGACCCCGAGGCTATTGCGGTAGCGCGCCGCGATTTCGCCGCGGATTCCCGTGTTCGTGTGGTGCACGGTGCATTCGGTGACTTGGCCGTGTTAGTGCGCGAAGCGCTTGGCGACCGCGCCGTTGATGGCGTGTTGTTCGATCTTGGTGTTTCCTCGCCGCAACTGGATGAGGCTGCGCGTGGCTTCAGTTTCCTGCGGGAAGGTCCGCTGGATATGCGCATGGACCCGACCTCCGGAACCAGCGCTGCCGTCTGGCTGGCGCGTGTGCCCGAGGCTGAATTGTCGCGTGTCATCGCTGAATATGGTGAGGAGCGTTTTGCGCGTCGCGTAGCACGGGCTATTGTCGCTGCGCGAGAGGTGGCGCCGCTCACCACGACTACTGAGCTCGCTGCTGTCGTCTCGAGTGCAGTGCCTACGCGCGAGCCTGGCAAGCATCCGGCGACGCGTACCTTTCAGGCGGTACGTATGGCGGTGAATGGCGAGTTAGCCCAGATCGACGATGGTCTGGAGCAAGCGTTGGCATTGCTGACGGTGGGTGGCCGCCTCGCAGTCATTAGCTTCCACTCGCTAGAAGATCGTGCAGTGAAGCAGTTCATGCGTCGACAAGCGGATGGTGACCCGGTATGGCGTGGCCTACCCGAGGTGCCGGAGCATGCGCGCCCCGTGCTGTCGCTGGTGGGTAAGGCTATTCGTCCCGGTGCTGCGGAAGTAGCGGCCAATGTACGTGCGCGTAGCGCAACGCTCCGCGTCGCCCGCAAGGAGCGCACTTGGCCGCAGGCTGGTCGCTTGAAGGGGGCGGCATGAATCCTCGCTGGATGGTCGCGCTGCTGACCTGCCTCTGGTTGCTGGTGCTCGCCTCGGCTGCACAAGCCGTCAAGGTGAAACACGATTCCTCCATGTTGTTCCAACAGAACGAGCGCCTGGTGGTGGAGCGCGACCGTTTGAATATTGAGTGGGGCCGACTGCAGCTGGAGCAGAGCAGTTGGTCAACGCTCAGTGTGGTGGAGCAAGATGCCCGGGCGCGCCTCGGCATGGCTATTCCCCGGGCTGACGAAGTGCGCTTGGTGACGCCGTGAGGCCGGTACCGCGCAAGCCAGTCGCGCAGGTTTCACCTGAGATGCGCAGCTTCAACCTTCGGTTGTGGTGGCCGCTGTTACTGCTGCCCGCTTGTGCGATTGCCATCCTTTGGCGGGCCCTGTTTCTCCAGTGGATCAACCAAGACTTCCTGGAAAAGCGCGGTAATGGCCAGTCCGTTAGGGTGGAAAAAGTGTTGGCGCATCGCGGCTCCATCGTGGACCGCTTTGGTGAGCCCTTGGCTGTCAGTACGCCGGTCGATCTGGTTATCGTCAATCCGCGAGACTTGTTGGCTGAATACGGCGCCATCAAGCGCCTAGCCGAAGCGGTCGGTCGTGAGCAAGACTGGCTGAAGCAGCGCCTCGCTGAGGCACCCGATCGTCAGGGCTTGCCGATTGGGGTAACGCTTGAGCCGGGCCAGTCAGCGGCGCTCATGCAAATGAAGATTCCCGGGGTCACGACCGAACGCAAGTACCGTCGTTACTATCCCGCCGGTGAAGTGGTGGGGCATGTGCTGGGCTTCAATAGTCGCGAAGACCACGGCCAGGAAGGCTTGGAACTCGGCTACGACCAATCGCTCGGTGGCGAGGATGGCGCGAAGCGCGTTCAGCGCGATCGCATGGGGCGCAATGTCCAGAACCTGGCCAACATCAAGGTTGCTCGCCCTGGAGAAAGTCTCGAGACGAGCATCGACTTGCGTATCCAGTATCTGGCGTACCGTGCGCTGAAATCGGCAGTCCAGGAAGCAAACGCCGACTCGGGTTCGGTGGTGGTACTGGATGTGAATACGGGTGAGGTGCTGGCGATGGCCAACCAGCCTGCGTTCAATCCGAACGATCGCAGTCAGTTCCATCCGAATTTTTACCGCAACCGCGCCGTCATGGATGTGATGGAGCCGGGTTCGACCATGAAGCCGTTTGTGGTCGCTGCGGGCTTGCAGGGCGGCACGTTGACGCCGGCGTCGCTGATTGACGTGGCTACCAACGTCAAGGTGCCTGGTCGCCCAAATGACGTGGCTGATCCTGCGGATCACCAACTCGATAGCCCGGCGCAACCGGGTGCCATTCTTGCCAAATCCTCGAACCGTGGCATCGTCCGTATCGCCTTGGCACAGCGCCCTGAGGCTATCTGGGACATGTTGCGTGGCGTTGGTTTCGGTATCGGTTCTGCCAGCGGATTTCCTGGAGAGTCTGCGGGACTCCTGCCGCCCCTTAGTTACTGGCGGCCGGCTGCTGTGGCCTCGCTGTCCATCGGTTACGGTCTGAATGCCACGCCGCTGCAGTTGGCGAGCGCGTACGCCACTTTGGCTGGTGGCGGAGTGCGGCGTCCCGTCACCTTCCGTCGTGTAGATGGCCCGGTGCGTGGCGAACGAGTGATGGACGAGACGGTTGCCCGTGAAGTGGTTGGGATGCTTGAGCACGTGGTCTCCAATGACGGGACCGCCGCACGTGCTGCGATTGAGGGCTACCGAGTCTCTGGCAAGACCGGCACCGCGCGCCTCAGTAGCGGACCACTCGGGTATCAGGCCGGCCAATACGTTGCCCTGTTCGCCGGGATGGTACCCAGTTCCAATCCCCGGCTGGCCGCCGTGGTGGTCATCCGCAATCCTCGGGGTGGTCGCTACTACGGTGGCGCGGTTTCCGCTCCGGTCTTCGCCGAACTCATGTCGGGCGCGGTACGGTTGATGGGTGTTCCCCCCGACAACCTCGCCGGAATCAAGCCAGGCACCTTGCTGCAGGCAGCCGCGCCATGAGTGTGCGGCCTGTCGATTTGGGGAGTTTGCTGGCTGGTATCGCCGAGGCCCCTGCCTTGGCCTTTCGCGGTTTATGCGTGAACAGTCGCCAGGTAGCGAAGGGCGATGTGTTCGTGGCGCTGCAGGGAATCCGCGAGCACGGGTTGGTGCACGCTGCGCGTGCTGCTGAAGCAGGCGCGGTGGCAGTGCTTTGCGACGCGGCCGATATCCCGCAAGCGCCGGTGCTGCCGGCTAGTTGCGCGCTGGTGGGTGTACCCGATCTGCGTCGTCATATCGGGCTGCTGGCAGATCGTGCCTATGGCGCTCCGTCCGCCCATTTGCAGGTGGTGGGTATCACCGGCACCAATGGCAAGACCACCTCGGCTTGGTTGCTGGCAGCCGCGCTGGAGCAGGTGGGCCGTCCGGCAGCCTATGCTGGCACCTTGGGAGCTGGTCGCCCCGGGGCGGTCCTGCCAGGAACCCACACTACGCCGGATGTCTTTTCGGTTCACGCGCAGTTGGCGGCCTTTCGTGAGGCTGGCGCCACGGTAGCGGCCATCGAAGTCTCTTCGCATGCGCTTGATCAAGGTCGTGTGGATGGTGTGCGCTTCAGCGCAGCTGCTTACACCCACCTCACGCGTGATCACCTCGACTATCACGGGACCATGGAGGCTTATGCCGCCGCCAAGTCCCGCTTGTTCTGCGTCGCGGGTCTGGCCCACGCGGTGCTGAATATTGAAGATACTGCTGTGCGAACGGTGGTGCGGCGGCTTGGCGTCGCGACGGCCTTGACGACCGTCAGTGCGGTTCCGGGCAGCCAGGCTCCCCATGCGGGTTGTTTCGTGCAGTGCCGTTCCATTGAGCCGCGTGCGCAGGGGCTGGCGCTTGTTTATGACACTCACGCGGGCGAGGTGGCCTTCACGGCGCCGCTCGTTGGGCGTTTCAATGCCGAGAACTTGGCCCTCGTCATTGGTTTGCTCTTGGCACTTGGCGTCACTGCGGACCGCGCAGCTGCGGCGCTTGCGGTCGCTCTGCCGCCCCCGGGGCGCATGCAGTTGGTGACTTCGCATGGTGGGGCACAGGCCATCATCGATTACGCACATACCCCTGATGCTTTGGCGAAGGCGCTTGCTGCCGCGCGTGAGCACTGCGCAGGAAAACTGTGGGTGGTATTCGGCTGTGGTGGTGACCGTGACGCTGGCAAGCGCCCGCAAATGGGCGAGATTGCGAGTCGTTTGGCAGATAGGGTCATCATCACCGACGATAACCCGCGCTCGGAGAATGGTGACGTTATTGCCGAGATGGTGCTCGCTGGCTGCGTGCCGGCGGCCGTTGCCACCGGCAAAGTCCGGGTTTGCCGCGATCGGCGCGTCGCTATCGAGAGTGCCTTGGCGCAGGCTGTCGGCGGTGACCTCGTCCTGATCGCTGGCAAGGGCCACGAATCGACGCAGACCATCGGTACGGACATCCACCCGTTTAATGACGCTGTCGTGGCTGCTGCCGCCAAGAGGGCAGCATGAACCGTACTCTCAGCCAGTTCTGCGCTGACGCGGAAGGGCGTTTGGTGGGGGCGGATGCCCGTTGGTCCGGAGTCTGCATCGACAGCCGCAAGGTGCAGCCGGGAGATCTGTTCATCGCTCTGCGTGGTGAGCATGTGGATGGTCACGACTATGTGGCCGCAGCAGCGTCGGCGGGCGCCGCCGGTGCGGTAGTAGAGCGTCTGCTACCTACCTGTGTCCTGCCTCAAGTAGTAGTTGTGAATGCCGAGCAGGCGCTACAGCAAGCCGCTGCTGCCCATCGGTCCCGCTTTGGCGGTCCGGTGGTGGCGGTGGCGGGTAGCAATGGCAAGACCACCACCAAAGAACTGGTTCGCAGCATTCTGGCGCGACGCTGGCGGGTACTGGCCACGCGCGGCAATTTGAATAACCACTTGGGCGTGCCGCTGACTTTGCTGTCGCTGGATGCTAGCCACGAGGCTGCGGTGATTGAAGTCGGCGCTAACCATCCTGGCGAAGTCGCCTTCTTGACGACGCTGGTGCGGCCTCAAGTCGGCTTGGTGACCAACGCCGGTGCAGAGCATCTGGAAGGCTTCGGCAATCTCGAGGGCGTGGCACGGGCTGAAGGAGAGTTGTTCGCAGGCCTCGCGAATACGGCCACCGCCGTCATCAATGCGGACGACGAATTTGCCGGCCTCTGGGACGCGTTGCGCGGCAAGGCGAATCGCTTGGATTTCGGGTTTAGTGCCGCTGCCGGGGTGCGTATTGTTGACTGGGACACCGGAGTGAATGGCGTCCAGACGTTCGGGCTGGTGACGCCTGCGGGTGAGGTATCCGTTCGACTGCCGTTGCTTGGCCGTCACAATGCCGTGAATGCCGCCGGCGCTGCCGCTGCGGCGCTGGCCGCTGGTGCCTCGCTGGAAGACATTACCGCGGGGCTCGCTGCCGTCGAGGCAGTGCCGGGTCGTCTCGTCATGCGTACCGCTGTGGGTGGCGCCCGCCTCATCGATGATACCTACAACGCTAACCCAAGCAGTGTCGCCGTAGGCCTGGATTTGTTGGCCTCCTACGGCGGTGAGCGCTGGCTGGTACTCGGCGAGATGGGCGAACTGGGCGAACACACCGCAGCGGCACACACCGCGGCGGGTGAGTTAGCGCGCGTTGCGGGGGTGTCCCGTCTGTTTGCCCTAGGCGCGCCGACGAAGTTGTCGGCTGTGGCCTTCGGGTTGGGTGCCGAGTGTTATGCATCGGGTGAAGCGCTTGCGCAGTCCTTAGTCGCTGCCTTGCGCGCGCACGGTGCGCCCCATGACTTGACTGTTTACGTGAAGGGTTCCCGGATGAACCGCCTCGAAAAGGTGGTGGCCGCAGTGCTGGCCGGGCAGGGGGAAGGGGTAACGAATGCTGCTTGAACTCTCGCGCTGGCTGACCCAGTACCACACCGGTTTCAAGGTGTTCGGCTACCTCACGCTGCGCGCCATTCTCGCGGCGTTAACTGCGCTAATCATCTCGTTGTTGGTTGGGCCGCGGGTTATCGAGTGGCTGAAGAGCAAGCGGGTGCGTAACGACCCGCGCGACTATGTCCCCGTTGGTGGCGAAGGTGGAACGGTGACTGGTGGCAACATCAAGCGCCATACCCCCACGATGGGTGGGGCCCTGATTCTGGTGGCGATGACTTCCAGCACCCTGCTGTGGTCGGATTTGGCGAATCGCTTTGTCTGGACGGCGCTCACTGTGACGCTGGTGTTTGGTGCCGTGGGCTTCTATGACGACTATCTCAAAGTCATCAAGGGCGACGCTGCCGGCATGTCTTCGCGATGGAAGTATTTTTGGCAGAGTGTGGCTGGCTTGGGGGCTGCATTTTTCTTGTTGGTCAGTGGCACGGTGGATGCTTCGACCAGCTTGTATGTGCCTTTCTTCAAAAACGCCGTCCTCCCCTTGGGCAGCGTCGGTTTCGTGGTGCTGACTTACTTCGTCATCGTCGGCACTAGCAACGCGGTAAACCTGACCGATGGTCTTGACGGTTTGGCCATCATGCCGGCCGTGATGGTGGCGGGTGCACTGGGGGTGTTCGCTTATGCCTCCGGCAACGCGGTGTTCGCCCAGTACCTGCTCATTCCCCACATCCCGGGTAGTGGCGAGTTGCTCATTTTCTGCGCCACGCTGGTCGGCGCCGGGCTTGGTTTTCTGTGGTTCAACACTTACCCGGCCCAAGTGTTCATGGGGGATATCGGAGCACTGGCGCTAGGTGCCGCGCTGGGCGTGGTGGCCGTGGTCGTTCGTCAAGAAATCGTGCTGTTCATCATGGGCGGCGTATTCGTGCTGGAGACCGTGTCTGTCATCTTGCAAGTTGCGTCCTTCAAGCTTACCGGTAAGCGCATTTTCCGGATGGCCCCTATCCATCATCATTTTCAGTTGAAGGGTTGGGCCGAGCCTAAGGTCATCGTGCGTTTCTGGATCATCTCGTTTGTGCTGGTGCTGACCGGCCTTGCTGCCTTGAAGGTGCGCTGATCCCCATGAACCAGCAGCCTATCCCGGCTTCTCTCGTAGTGGGTCTCGGCAAGAGCGGTGTCTCTGTCGTGCGCTGGCTGGTGGCGCACGGGGTCCATGTCCGCGCTACTGACTCGCGCGAGGCTCCTCCTGGGCTCGCGGCTGTGGAAGCGCTGTTGTCGCCCGAGGACCTGTTCCTTGGTCGTTTTGCTGAAGAAGCGTTGGACGGCGTAAATCAAGTAGTTCTGTCGCCGGGCTTGCCGCGGACGCTGCCTCTGCTCGCGCTTGCAGAAGCGCGCGGTGTTCCGGTGGTCGGGGACATCGAGTTGTTCGCGCTGCAGGCCAATGCTGCCGGTGTTCCGGTGGTTGGGGTTACCGGCACCAATGGTAAAAGCACGGTAACCACTCTTGTGGGTGAGATGGCGCGTGAAGCCGGTATTGATGCTGGCGTAGGCGGCAATCTCGGAGAACCAGCCTTGGATTTGCTGCGTGCCGGTCGGCAGCTCTACGTCGTAGAGTTGTCGAGCTACCAGTTGGAGTCCTGCCCCTCGCTGCGTTGTGCTGCCGCCGCAGTGCTCAATGTGTCTCCCGACCATTTGGACCGCTACGGCACCATGGCGGCTTATGCCGCAGCCAAGGCGCGTATCTTTGTCGCCGCAAAGGTCGCAGTAGTCAATGCTGACGATACAGCGGTGAGCGCGATGCCGACCGAGCGGCGCGTCACTTTTTCGCTGCAATCCTCGGGCGACTACTACGTCGGCCAGCACGCTGGCGCCGAGTGGCTATTTGCTGGCGGCGAAGCTGTGCTGCCGTTGGCCGCGCTGCGCATTCCGGGGCTGCATAACGCGGCCAATGCGCTGGCTGCTCTGGCGCTCGCCGACGGCGTTGGTCTACCGCGTAGCGCTTCCCTGGCTGTGCTGCGGCAGTTCACGGGCTTGCCGCATCGTGCGCAGTGGGTTGGCGAACGGCGTGGCGTCGTTTATATCGACGACTCCAAGGGAACTAACATCGGTGCCACGCTAGCTGCGGTTGCGGGCTTGCGCGGCCCCTTGGTAGTCATCGCTGGCGGCGATGGCAAGGGGCAGGATTTTTCCCCGCTGGCAGCGGCTTTCCGTGGCAAGGTCCGCAAGACAATTGTCATTGGTCGCGATGGTCCGTCTGTGGCTAACGTTCTGCACGGAGTATGCGCGGTTCAATCCTGCACCACGCTGCCCGAAGCCGTCGACGCAGCGGCACTGGCGGCAGAGCCTGGCGATATCGTGCTGCTTTCTCCAGCCTGCGCCAGCCTTGACATGTTCCAAGACTACGCACACCGCGGACGGGTGTTCGCTGCGGCTGTCGGGGAGTTGCCGGCATGATCGCTAGTCTTCTCGATCGTCTGCGGTCACTCGCGCCAAATGCGCTGCGCTCGCCCATCGCGCGACAGTTGGGGCCCCGAGCTCGTTCTTCACGTATGGCGTGGGACCGGGTGACCATTATTTGTGTTGCGTTGTTGCTGCTCATTGGTCTGGTCATGGTCACCTCGGCTTCAATCTATTTGGTCGGGCAGAAGGGCGACCCCTTGAGTTTCATGAAGGGTCAATTGATCTCCGCTTTCATGGGTCTGGCGCTTGGTAGTGGGGCCTTGTTCGTGTCTATTGAAAAATGGGAGCGTTTCAGTTTCTGGTTGCTCGCGGTGGCATTGCTGGGGCTGGCTGTGGTCTTGCTTCCTGGTGTTGGTCACGTCGTCAACGGAAGCCGCCGCTGGATTCACCTTGGCGGTTTGAGTTTTCAGTGGTCGGAAGCTGCGCGAGTGTTGATATTGCTATGGCTCTCCAGTTATCTGGTACGCCACGAAGAATCCTTCCGCAATACCGCCCTCGGCTTCCTAACTCCGGTTGGTTTGGTTGGCCTGGCGGCTGGTCTGATGCTGCTGGAGCCTGATATGGGCGCTGCAGTCGTCTTGATGGCTGTTTGTTTGGGACTGATGTTCGTTGCGGGAGCGCGTTTGTCCCACTGCGCGGTCGTGGTGGCCATTGTTGGCGCCGCGTTCACTTTGTTGGTGTGGTTTGCACCCTATCGCATGAAGCGGGTCATTGGCTTCACTGACCCCTTCCTGCATGCACAGGATATTGGCTATCAGTTGGCGCAGTCGCTTATTGGTATCGGGCGTGGCGAGTGGTTCGGTATCGGTCTAGGCGAAAGTCTTCAGGCCAAGCGCTATCTTCCAGAGGCACATACGGACTTCGTGTTTTCCATCTTGGCTGAAGAGTTCGGCTTTGTTGGAATCTTGGTCGTAGTCACCTTGTTCATGGTGCTGTCGATTCGTGCGCTGCTTCTGTCGCGCCGGGCCATGGTGCAAGGAAAGAAATTTCATGCCTATGTCGCTTGTGCTTTCGGCTTATGGGTTGGTGTTCAGTCTTTGGTCAACATGGGTGTGGCCATGGGTGTTCTACCCACCAAGGGTCTCACTCTGCCACTTTTATCCTATGGCCGAAGCAGTTTGCTGATGACGTTGATCTGGGTTTGCATCATGTTGCGTATCTACCATGAGGTGGTGGGTTTGCAGCGAACTGTCACTCGTGGTCCGTTGGCAATGTCCAGTGCCCCTGGCACGCCGCCCGCCGAGGTAGCCGCATGACCGTGGTTGGCGCGCCCTCGTTTCCCCATGTGGTCGTCATGGCAGGTGGTACGGGCGGTCATGTGTTCCCGGCATTGGCTGTGGCGCGAGTACTGCTCGCGCGCGGATGCTCCGTAAGTTGGCTGGGTACGCGACAGGGCATTGAGGCGAGGCTGGTGCCGGCAGCAGGTATTCCGGTGGATTGGCTCGACATCAGTGGGCTGCGTGGCAAAGGCTGGCAGGGTTGGTTGGTAGCGCCGTGGCGACTCGGCAAAGCGGTAGCGCAAGCGCTAGCTGCCTTGCGGTCACGCCGGCCTGCTGTGGTGCTGGGGTTGGGCGGCTTTGTCGCCGGTCCCGGTGGTCTGGCGGCGCGCCTCGCCGGTATCCCCTTGGTAGTTCATGAACAGAACGCTATCGCCGGACTGACGAATCGCTCGTTGGCTCGCTTGGCCCAGCGGGTGTTGGCGGCTTTCCCTACGGCATTTCCGGTGGGGCGTGCCACGGTGACTGGTAACCCTGTTCGCGCTGAAATTTCCGCACTGCCAGCGCCAGCAGAGCGCTTTGCCGCGCGCGAAGGTGTGGCGCGAGTATTCGTGTTTGGCGGTAGCCAAGGCGCGCTCGCCATCAATCGTTTGCTGCCGGCAGCACTGGGTTTGCTGCCGCCGGGCCTGCGGCCAACGGTTCTGCATCAGGCGGGCCGTGGCGACGAGCGCGTGGCTGCCGTGCGTGCTGCCTATGCTGCTGGCGGAATCATGGCCGACGTACGCGAATTCGTTGAAGACATGGCGGCGGAGTATGCCGCCGCCGACCTCGTGGTCTGCCGCGCAGGCGCACTCACCATTGCTGAGTTGGCTGCGGCCGGCGTCGGTGCAGTGTTACTGCCTTTGTCGACTGCGGTAGATGACCATCAGACGGCAAACGCAGCGTGGCTGGTATCGGCTGGGGCCGCGGTACGGATTGACGAGCGCGGACTGACCGCCGCGGCATTGGGAGCCCAGTTGGAGCAAATCTTGGCTGCAGGCCGTGAAGGCTGGCTGCGTATGGCCGAGGCTGCCCGTGGTTGTGCCATCACGGATGCCGCCGAACAAGTCGCTGACATCTGCCTAGAGGAAGCCCGGTAAATGAGGGACCGCATGCGGCGTATCCAGCGTATCCACTTCGTCGGCATCGGTGGTGCCGGTATGGGTGGTATTGCCGAAGTGCTGCTGACGCAGGGCTATGCGGTGCAAGGCTCGGACCTCAAGGCCAATGCTGTCACGGCACGTCTCGAGCGGCAGGGCGCGCGCATCTTGTTGGGGCATCAGGCGGAGAATGTCGACGGCGTCGACGTGGTGGTGGTCTCCAGTGCCATCAACCGCGAGAACCCCGAGGTGGCAACTGCGCTGGCGCGTCGCGTACCGGTGGTCAAGCGCGCGGAAATGCTCGCCGAATTGATGCGCTTCCGTTCCGGCATCGCCGTCGCAGGTACGCATGGCAAGACCACCACCACCAGCCTTGTGGCGAGTGTGTTGGCAGAAGGGGGTCTCGATCCGACCTTCGTGATCGGTGGTCGGCTGAAGAGCGCGGATGCCAATGCGCGGTTGGGTCGTGGTCAGTATCTGGTGGCAGAGGCTGACGAAAGCGATGCCTCATTCATCCATCTGCAGCCAGTCATGGCCATTGTCACCAACATCGACAATGATCATCTGTCGACGCACGACGGCGACTTTGAACGCCTGAAGCAGAGCTTCGTCGACTTTCTGCTCAATCTGCCGTTCTGGGGCCTGGCTGTCCTGTGCGCCGAAGATGAGCATTTGAAGGGTATTCGCGAATCGCTTTCCCGCCCGTTTGTTACTTATGGCATCGATGGTGACGCGGACTATCAGGCCGTGAATATCGAGCGTCGTGGGCTGCAGTCGCACTTCCGCGTGCTGCGTGCGGGATATGCGCCGCTGGACGTGACACTGAATCTGCCTGGCCGGCATAACGTCCTGAATGCTTTGTCAGCGATTGCCATTGCCACGGAGCTGGAGGTTGAGGACGCAGCCATTGTGCGCGCGTTGGCCCAGTTTCAGGGGATTGATCGCCGCTTGCAGCAGCTCGGTGATGTACTCACGCCGCGCGGCACGGTCACACTGGTGGACGACTATGGCCACCATCCCACGGAAGTGGCGGCGACACTCGAGGCAGTTCGGCAAGGTTGGCCTGGGCGTCGTCTAGTACTGGCGTTTCAGCCGCACCGCTACTCCCGTACACGCGACCTGCTCGATGATTTTGCGCGGGTCCTTTCCGTGACCGATATCCTGCTGGTGACCGAGGTCTATGCGGCAGGTGAGACCCCTATCGCTGGCGCCGATGGGCGCGCCATCTGCCGGGCAGTCCGTTCCCGCGGGCATGTCGAGCCGGTGTTCGTGCCCCGTGTGGAAGACCTGCATCTGGCACTTGCTGATGTTCTGCAGGACGGCGATGTCGTGGTGACGATGGGCGCCGGTCACATCGGTGCCGTCGCACATGACTTGCCCATGCGGCTGAAGGGAGGGGTGGCTTGAGCGTGCGCCGTTCCCTGTTGCCGCCATCGCTCGAGTGGGCTGCGGAGTTCCATGGTCGCCTGCGCGCAGACGAGCCTATGTCGCGCCACACGTCGTGGCATGTCGGCGGCCCAGTGGATTGGTGGTTTGCGCCGCGTGATCTCACGGACCTGCGCTCCTTCCTGCGTGCTTTGCCGCGAGATATCCCTGTTCACTGGATTGGTCTGGGTAGCAACCTGCTGGTGCGTGATGGAGGCTTGCGGGGTGCTGCCATCGCGCTGCATGGCGTGCTCACCCGCATCGATCGGCTCAGCCAGACTGTCATTCATTGTGAGGCGGGCGTCCCGTGCGCGCGCATCGCCAAGCAATGTGTGAAGTGGGGTCTCGGCCCGGCTTCGTTCTTCGCTGGCATTCCCGGCACCCTTGGCGGTGCGCTGGCTATGAACGCTGGAGCATGGGGCGGCGAAACCTGGCCCCACGTGGTGGAGGTCACCGTCGTTGGGCGTGACGGGTCCGTACGTACTCGGCAGGCGTCCGAGTACCAGTGGGGTTACCGCCATGTGGCGCTACCGGTCGCCGATGAAGCGTTCATCGCCGCTCGTTTGCAGCTGCACCCGCATCCGGAGGCTTCCAACGACGAGATCAAAGTTTTGCTCGACCGTCGCCGTGACACTCAACCCATTGGCGAATGGAGTGGCGGTTCCACCTTCACGAACCCGCCTGGGGACCATGCAGCGCGACTCATCGAAACCGCGGGTCTGAAGGGATTCCGTCAAGGTGGTGCCGTGGTGTCGCCGAAGCACGCGAACTTCCTGGTGAACGAAGGTCAGGCGACGGCAGCGGATATCGAAGCGCTGATTTCTCATGTGCGTGCGGAAGTGTTGCGCGTGCACGGTGTGGAATTGAGCACTGAAGTACGAATTGTCGGAGAGGCAGCATGAGTTTCCTGAAGTCCACCGGTCTGGCGTTTCGCAGCATCACCAATCCGGGCGAGTTCGGCCGCGTGGCAGTGCTCTATGGCGGCGCATCTGCGGAGCGCGCGGTGTCCTTGCGCAGTGGCACCGCGGTGTTGGACGCCTTGGTGGCGCGCGGTGTGGATGCTCATGGCATCGATCCGGCGGAAGTAGAGGTTGGGGAATTGGCACGCGCTGGCTTCGATCGGGTATTCATTGTGCTGCATGGTCCGGGCGGTGAAGACGGCGCCATGCAAGGGGCTCTGGAATGGCTGGGTTTGCCTTACACCGGTAGTGGTGTCATGGGGTCCGCCATCGGCATGGACAAGTTGCGTACCAAGCAGTTGGCAACGGCGGTGGGTGTCGGCACCCCGAAGTGGTTGCCGGTGGTAGCGGGCACCGATCCTGATGCCGTGGTGGCGGCGCTTGGGTTGCCAATGATTATCAAGCCGGCGACGCAGGGCAGTTCGGTCGGCATGTCGAAAGTGATCGAGGCGGGGCAGATGGCAGGGGCCATTGCCGCGGCTTTGGAGCACGACCCGGTAGCGATTGCCGAGAGTTGGATTACGGGGCGGGAATACACCGTGCCGGTGCTACAGGGTGAGGCTTTGCCGTCCATCCGTATCGAAACGCCGCGCGGTTTCTATGACTACGAGGCGAAGTACCACTCGAACGATACCCAGTACCACTGCCCCAGCGGCCTTGATGCCGCAGCGGAGGCGCAGTTGCGAAATTTGGCGCTGCGGGCCTTC